>JANQQM010000202.1 GCA_028289365.1 Salaquimonas sp.
CCCACCTTCTGGTGACGCTGGAGGTTGAGGCCGATGACGCTGATGCCAGCGGCTACGAACCGGTCTGGCATGATGGCAAGCGGGTCGGCTTTGTTACCTCCGGCGGTTACGGTCACATTCTGCAAAAATCCCTGGCCATGGCGCTTGTGGACAAGGAATTTGCTGATGTGGGCACAAAACTTTCGGTTCATGTCGTCGGTGTTGAGCGACAAGCGCGCGTCATTGCGACATCCCCTTATGACCCCGACGGCAATGCGATGCGCGGCAAACCGGTGACCGGCTAACCAAATGGCAGAGCCCCGGCGCCATAAACGCAGCAGGAGCAACGATACTTCCCCCGAGCGGCAAGTTGACTATCACAATCTGCGCAATCCGTTCCCTGCAATGCCGGTCTTTTCCGACGACCGCATCGAGGCAATTCATCAGGCCTCGCTGTCCGTCTTGCAGGATCTGGGTATCAAAGTGCTTCTGCCGGAAGCACGAAGAATATTTGAAATTGGCGGCGCCAGGCTCGATTCTGTAAGCGAAATGGTCTTTATCGGCACTGACATGGTGGAAGCCGCACTCGCCAGTGCACCGAAATCAATTCCGATCGCAGCAGCAATTCCTGAGAAGGACATCTTGCTGGAACCGGGTAGCCTCGTCTTTCAGCCCGGTGCCGGCGCACCACATGCAACGGACCGCCAGAACGGGCGCAGACCCGGAACCCTTCGCGATTTTCGTAACTTCGTTCGCCTGACCGAACATTTCGATGTGCTGCAAATGGTGCCACCGATCGTGGAGCCGCAGGACATCCCGGTCCACTTGCGCCATTACGAGACGATAAAGGCTCAGCTGACCTTGTCGCGCAAGGTACCGTTCATTTTCTCCAGGGGCACACCGCAGGTATCGGACTGTTTCGAGATGATCCGCGATTTTCGCGGCATTTCGGATGAGGAGTTTCTCTCCAAAAGCCATTGCTTCACGATAATCAATACAAACTCGCCGCGGCAGCTTGATATTCCGATGGCACAGGGGCTGATCGATTTCGCCCGCGCCGGTCAGGTCTCGATCGTCACCCCGTTTACCCTGATGGGCGCCATGGCACCAATCAGCGTGGCAGGCGCTATCACTCTGTCCCATGCCGAAGCACTGGCGGCAATAACCTTGACCCAGCTCGCACGACCGGGTGCGCCGGTCTGTTATGGAACCTTCACCTCCAATGTCGACATGAAATCCGGCGCTCCGGCCTTTGGTACGCCGGAACATTTCAGGGCCAGCCTGGCAGCCGGACAATTGGCGCGCAAGATCGGATTGCCATGGCGTAGCGCAGCGGGAAGTGCAGCCAATCTCAATGATGCCCAGGGTGCCAACGAGAACCAGCTGGCGCTGTGGGGCTGCCTCTTGGCCGGTGCCACGGTGGTGATCCACGCGGCAGGTTGGATCGAAGGCGGCCTGACCGTATCGTTTGAGAAATTCGTCACCGATTGTGAATTATTGCAGATGATTGCCGAACTCTGTGCCGATGCAGACGCCGACGATGACGCCATCGGCTTCAGCGCCTTGGAAGAGGTGCAGCCAGGCGGACATTTTTTTGCTGCTTCCCATACCATGAGCCGATACAGGACCGAATTTTATCAACCCTTCCTGCATGATTGGTCAAACTACGGTACCTGGAGTGAACGTGGCGCCAAGGATACCGACCAGCGGGCCACCCAAGTCTGGCAGGCGATTATCGCCAATAAAGAAGCGTTTCAGGCAAATCCGGAGCCGGTCGAACGTCTCCAGAATTTTATAGATCGCCGCACAGCCGAAGGCGGCGCGCCAGCGGAGAGCTGATATGTCCATTGATACAACCACCAATCCTGCTACGCACCAACAACACCGACCCGAACTGGTCGGCAATATCAAGGTGACGCGCCAGGACTGGCTGGATGCCGCCATGGCAGTACTGATCAAGGATGGCGCAAGCCAGGTCAAGATCCTGCCATTGGGAGAACATCTCGGCGTTTCGCGGTCGAGCTTCTACTGGTATTTCAAGAACCGCCAAGATTTGCTCGACGCACTATTGGAGCATTGGGAAAAATCGAATACCGCGGTCCTGGTACACCATTGCGAGATGCCAGCCACCGGCATTACCGAAGCGATCTGTAATATTTTCAGGTGTTTCATCAATCCGGATCTGTTCAATAGCCACATGGATTTTGCCATTCGGGACTGGGCCAGACGGAATAGAAAAGTCCGGCGCGTCTTCGAGCAATCCGAGAAAAATCGCCTCGAAGCCATCGAGGGTTTGTTCCGGCGTTACGGCTATCCACCAAGTGAAGCGCTGACACGTGCGCGAACCCTCTACTACATGCAAATTGGCTACTATGCGGCCGACCTCAAGGAAACATTTGAACAAAGAAATGCATTGACCGAGGATTACGTCCTGGGTTTCACCGGGATACGGCCGAGCCAGGCTGAACCCGACGCACTCACCGAATATGTAATGTCCATTGATCGGGGGAACCAATCATGAGCAATTCGCCAGATGCAATCATTATCGGGACTGGTGTGATCGGCACGGCGGTCGCCTTCGAACTCGCAAAAAAAGGCGTGCAGACGCTTTCGCTCGATCGCAATCGCCAGATTGGACATGGGTCGACCGCGGGTTCCTGCGCCATCATCCGGATGCATTATTCCACCCTGGATGGGACGGCCTTTGCCTGGGAGGGATATCACTACTGGCGCGATTGGGCCGAATATCTCGGTCTGCCCGCCGCCACCGACCTGGCAGAATTCCGAGAAGTCGGTTGCCTCGTCATGAAGACCGATGCCAATGGCCAGCTCGCCAAGCATATGGAAAACAGCCGCACGCTCGCCTGTCCGTTCGAGGAATGGGCACCCGATGACATCACCGAAAAACTGCCGATCTATAGCCTTGATAGCTATGCGCCCGCAAAAGCCCAAACCGATCCGGACTTTGGCATTTCCAACGGCAAGACGCTAACCGGTGGCGTATTCTGGCCGCATGCCGGCTATGTCAACGATCCGGCGCTTTCTTCCCAAAATCTCGCAGATGCCGCCCGCGCGCATGGCGGTCAATTCCGGCTCGGTGCCGAGATCGTTGATATTCTCCAGGACGGCGGAAAGGTAAAGGGCGTGCGCCTGGCGGATTGCGAGGAAATCCATGCACCGGTGGTCGTCAATGTGGCGGGCCCAGGTTCTGCACACGTCAACAAGATGGCCGATGTCCTCGATGACATGACGATTGAGACACGCCCCCTTCGTCAGGAAGTGGTGCATGTACCTTCCCCGCAAGGGTTTGACTTTGAGAAACGCGGTACAATCGTCAGTGACAGCGACATTGCCTGTTATTGCCGTCCCGAACACGGCAACCACATCCTGGTCGGAAGTGAGGACCCCGAATGCGACCAGCATCAATGGGTCGAGAGCGACACCGATTTCGACCGCAACTTCACCGATCAATGGACCACCCAAGCCATGCGATACGCCCAGCGGGTTCCGAGCCTCGGCATCCCTGGCAAAAGCCGCGGTGTGGTCGAGCTCTACGATGCCTCAACGGACTGGATTCCAATCTACGACAAGTCGGCACTCGACGGCTATTACATGGCTTGCGGAAGTTCCGGCAATCAATACAAGAACGCCCCGATAGCAGGTAAACTGATGGCGGAACTCATCACCTATTGCGAGGCCGGCAACGACCACGACTCACAGCCGCTGCAGTTCGAGCTTCCCTACATTAAGCGCACTGTGAATGCCGGATTTTACTCCAGAAAACGACCGATCAACCAGGAATCGAGCTTCTCCGTTCTGGGATAGGCTGAGAAATGGCAAATTCCAGAGCTGCCAGCGCCATTAACCTGGTATTCTGAAAAATGCGCTATCCTTCGAATTGGCAGCGAATTCGGAGAACGACATGGCAAAATCCGAAACGAAAACAAAGCATTGGCCGAGCGGGGTTCATTCCATAACCTGGAACGAGATCGGCAAGCTCGGATTTCACGATGTCACCGGTACGATGTACTGGGATGGCAAAGAAGTCGTGACCCGAAGTATCGTACGCCTTGGTTCCTTTGAGCTTTTCCTTGCCATAGTCGCGACCGTCTCTCTGGCGGGAATGCTGGTACTGGACCTTGCACGCACCTTTCAGTGGTGGGGACTAGGAACATTGGCGGCCGGTTGAAGGCCAACGAATAAATTCCCGCACGATCATATGAGGTTCATGCGCCTGTTGTTTCCCATGGTTCATATGTGGAATACTCCGCAAAACATGGAGAGCGAATCATGGGTATCGAAAGTCTGATCATACTTTTGTTGATTGGTGCCATTGCCGGTTGGCTGGCGGGCCAGCTGGTTTCCGGCTATGGCTACGGCCTGATTGGCAACATCGTTGTCGGAATAATCGGCGCAGTCGTCGCCGGATTTGTCCTGCCAGCCGTTGGACTTGATTTCGGCGGCGGCATTATCGCGACAATCATCCATGCCACAATCGGCGCGGTAATCCTGCTCTTTCTGATCAAACTCGTTAAGCGGGTCTGAACCTAAATATTCAGGAAATTACCGGCGGATTTGACAGAAGCTAGTTAACTTCCTGTCGGCGTTTTTTGTTGCCAGCTAAAGCCTGATTCTTGAAATAATTCGGTTTAGTCCAACACTAAATTCCAGCGAAAACACTTAATTCTCGCAGTTCCAGTTATGGCTGATAGTTTACCGTTGCGCTGAATTCGAAGCATCTCTTTCCCAGGTGAAGAACTGCTTGTTGTGGAACTTGGCGATAAAAGACGGTTTGGCATCGGCATACGCTATCAAAAATTTAACCATTCTACATATATTCACTTTACTTATATCCATCTTAGATATAAGTATGTTTGAAATATGGAGTTCATTATGTCGTATCCTAAACCTTCAATCGCTGTCGACTTGGCATTAGTCACGGTAACAGGTCGCGAATTGCGATGTTTGTTAACGAGACGGACAGATGCTGATGCAGTGCGCGGTGAATGGGCGCTTCCCGGCGGCTATGTTCACATAGATGAGGCGATCGAAGACACCGCAATTCGGGTTCTGCAAGACAAAGTTGGTATGAAGAATGTCTATCTAGAGCAGCTTTATACATACGGTGATCCGAAAAGGGATCCGAGAGAGCGGGTGATCAGCATCACGCACCTTGCCCTGATTCCAGCTGCAAACCTGAATTCGACTACAATCACCAACGATGACTTGATCTTGGCCCGTCTGGAAGTCAGCTGGGACGGAGAAGAAGGAGGAGTCGCACGCGCCCTTTCCGATGAATTTGGCGAGTTAACTCTCGCTTTCGATCATGCTTTCATTCTGGGCGATCTTGTGAAGCGGCTCCGCGGAAAGCTGGACTATACCGCAGTTGCCTTGGAGTTGCTGCCCCGATTCTTCACGCTGCGACAAGCACAGGAAGTCTATGAGGCTATTCTAGGTCGAAATCTGACAAAGCCAGCTTTCAGGCGAAAACTCCTTGATCGCAAAATAATTAAGCCCACGGGTAAACGGGAGACGGCTTCCGCATTTCGCCCGGCGGAACTCTACACAAAACTCTAAGAAGGATAGTCTAATGGCACAGATTCAACAGTTTCCATTTGTTCGTCATCTTCGTGCTGACGCCTCCAGTTTCATACAGCAATATCGAAAGGGAAAGAGAGTTCGATCCGGCAAGGGTCTGTCATTTTGGTTCATACCAAGGGACACCTCGCTCAGCGAAATTCCCATGGATGATCGAACACTTCCATTTGTATTGAAGGGCCAGTCGAAGGACTACCAGGATCTGACCGTTCTGGGGAGCATCATCTGGCGGGTGTCGGATGCCGAATTGTTGGGCGATCGTAAAGACTTCACTATCGACCTGGGACGCGGAAATTTGGTCGGGCAGCCTATAGATCAGATCAATGATCAGATCGGATCCCTTGGGCGCCGCATCATCGCGGCATATGTGAAAAATAGTGGTGTTCGAAATATTCTGGAGGCCGGCGTTGAACCACTTAGGTCAGCATTGGACCATGGTTTTGTTCAAGATGTCACCATGGCGTCGATGGGGATTGAGATCGTTGGCGTTGGAGTTGATGACGTATCACCCAGCAGTGAACTCGCCCGAGCTTTGCAAGCACCAACGTTCGAAAGCCTTCAACAACAGGCAGATGAGGCAACTTTCGCCAGACGGGCATTGGCTGTCGAGAAAGAACGGGCAATTGCCGAAAATGAGCTGAGTACCAAGATCGAACTGGCAACTCAGCGCAAACAATTGATCGCCCGCGAAGACGAAAATGCCCGATCCAAAGCCGAGGCGGAGGCCGCAGCGATGGATATCGCGGCCAAGGCGGAAGCAGGTCGCATCCGATCAATTGATCAGGCCCGTACGGATATGGAAAAAGAGCGCGCAGCTATCTATGCCGGCTTGCCCCCAATTGTTGTGTTTGCCATGGCAGCTCGGGAATTTGCAGGCAAGCTGGAAAATATCGACAACCTCACCGTTACCCCCGACATGTTGTCGAGCGTGATCAATCAGGTCCACGGAGCTGTGAGCGCGAGCAATCTATCCGCTAAGGCGTCGCAATGAGCAGCCTTGCCCCCCGTATTGTCCTTGTGACGCGGCAATCTGAATATCAGGCACTGCTTGCGAACCATGGTACGCGGGGGCAAGCGGCATTTTATCTGCAAAGCAGAGATCAAGACATCAATGACGTCGAAAAAGTACACGACACGTTGATGTCAGCCATTCAAAGAACTAAGGCAGCGATTCCGGAGGATTGGACCGTTGTAGATGTGGAACGCGAAGATCTCGATCGCTTCCTATTCTCAAGCAACGACATCGTTGTAGCTGTCGGCCAGGATGGCCTTGTGGCAAATTTGGCCAAGTACTGTTCGGATCAGCCGGTGGTAGGTGTTACCCCCGGAGCATCTGGTTCTGAGGGAATTTTGACCTCGGTTCAGCCTACGGCTGTCGGAAAGCTTCTGACCCAGATTGAAGCAAACCACGCAATAGTAGAGCAGCGCACAATGGTGTCAGCAAATACAAGCAGAGGCGAATCTCTGTCGGCACTCAATGAGCTGTTTATTGGACATCGCAGCCACCAATCTGCGAAGTATATTATTCGCATCGGTGAAGATGAAGAGATTCAATCATCCTCTGGAGTGATTGTTTCCACTGGTACAGGTGCCACTGGGTGGGCCAAATCAATAATGGCTGCGACTCACCAGACGTTCGAAATTGCGCCTGGCGATCCAAAGGCAATCTACTTTTCCAGGGAGCCATGGCCGAGCCAGCAGAGCGGATGCAGTCTGAGGGCTGGCACCATCGATCACAATACTAACCTAAATATAATTTCTCGGATCAATGAGGGTGGAGTTATTTTTGCTGATGGTATCGAGCAGGATTTTTTGCGCTTCGATTGGGGTCGAAGAGCAACCATATCCATAGCTGAGAAGACACTCAACCTTGTGTCAGGTCGGAGTGAATAATGAATACCGACAAATTTCCTCAATGGCCTGACAACAAACTTGACATCAATTGCGATACAGATTCTCTGGGCAACGACCAGACGTAAACTTTCTATTCGGGAACGATAACCGTTGAACTTGGCTAACCTTAACGCTCGGTCAGGCAGTCTTGGCTCCTACATTTGGAACCCGTGTGGTGCCGGGCAGCCTCTTCCGATGGCGCTCTCAGTCGCGCGTTGAGGCGATCGCCGTTATCTCTGTTGTCTGCGGCGGATTGGCAAAAGTCGGTCCGACGGCTTCGCGATATTTGGCAAATGACGGAGATTCCAGAAAACCCTGCTTCGTTGCATCATCTGGAAACTCCAGCACGCCGATGAACCGCAAGGGATCGTCAGTGGAAAAGCAGGAATAGGATAATCCCGCTATCCCCTCTGACTTCAATCCTTCAACCAGGACACCCATGGCGGCTGTTTGAGCTTTGTGATCAGTTTCCGATTTCAGCGTGTAGTGAACTAAAAGGCTCATGGCATGCCTCCCGCAATTTGAAACCCGGACACCATGAAACGCCAGCCAAAACCGTTTTGCAACGGCCTGTCGGTTTTTGATCATCACAAATAGTTGCCAAAAGAGACCGACTGGCCTCAATCCTCCGAGTTCAATATTTCTGCAACGTCAATATGCCTACCTTCGCTGACCGACTTGATCCCGGCTTTTACGACCGCAAGGGATTCGGTAGCCCCCTCGCCTCCGACTTCGACGTTGCCGTTACCGCGGGCGGCATTTGCCCATTCGACAAGTTCTTCGGCGAGCGTATCAACGGAACCGACTTCTACCGGTGTCTGGTCAGTATCGCCCTGCTTGAGACAACGGAGACCGTCAAACAGGTTGTAATAAGCACTCATGCGTTTGCCGTAGATATTCATCAGATAATATTCCGAGGCAGAGGCATAGCTTGTCGAAAGAGATGAAACCGCACCATTTTCGTGATGCATCATCAATGTGCCGACATCCGGATTGTCACCCGGAAGTACGAGCTGAGAAGCCATGCCCGACACAGTCTTGATTGGTCCAAGAAGCATCATCAAGACGTCGACATAGTGCAACCCAATTTGCAGCATCACGCCGCCAGGCATCCCATCAGCTGTGTAGCGCCAATGACCAAGCTCGAACTTGCCTTCACGGTCACGGCTGATATTTGCTTCCGCCTGTACCAGCGTGCCAAACTCCCCGGCGTCTATGCGTTCCTTGATCCAGCGAAAATGACTTTCCCTGCGGCGTTGATAGCCGACGGCAAGCACCACGCCCGCATCCTTGCAAACCTGGGTGATCGCCTTTGCTTCGCCGATGACATTGGCAATCGGCTTGTCCAGGAACACATGCTTGCCGGCAGCAGCAGCCGCTCGCGTGGTTTCAAGATGCACATGGTTTGGCGTCGTATTGATGATCCCGTCCAGCTCCGGATCGGCAAGCAATTCATCCAGACTTGATGCGGCCTGACACTTGTACTTTTCCGCAAAAGCCTGGCGCTTGTCCTCGGATCGGGTGAAGCAGGACACGATCTCAACCAGGCCGTCCGTCCTGACTGCGGCGTCCGCCAGCACATCGGACCACCAGCCAATACCAATGGATGCAACTTTGAATGGGGTCTGACTCATGATTTTGGCTCCTTGGGATTTGTTTGATTTTGTTTGCCTGCAGTTTTCAGCGACCAGACGATCGACAGGGCCGACAGGCATAAAAAGGTGAGACTGATGGGTGAGGTGAAAAAGACCGATACGTCACCCTGCGAGGCAACCAGCGCGACCCGGAGGTTTTCTTCCAGCTGCCGGCCAAGTACCAGCGCAAGCAGCATCGGGACCACCGGCATGTCGAGCCAGCGCATAGCTAGACCGAGGCATCCAAAAAACAACATGACGTATACATCGAAGAAGTTATTGCGTAGCGCATAGCTGCCAACGACGCACAATACGGCAACCGTCGGCATCAATAGCGCGCGAGGCGCGGCAACAAGCTTAACCAGGAAACGCACGCCCAGAATGGCAATGATGAAGTTGAAGATGTTTGCCCAGAAGAACGAAAAGATCATGCTATAGGCAAAGTCACCCCGTTCCAGAAACAGAAGCGGACCAGGTGCCAGCCCGTGAACGATCAGGGCACCGATCAGGATTGCGGTTACCGGATCACCCGGAATTCCAAGCGTCATCATCGGTATGAGTGCGCCGCCGGTAACCGCATTATTGGCAGATTCAGGCGCAGCTACGCCCTCGACGCTTCCTTTTCCGAATTGCTCGGGTTCCTTGGATGCCTTGCGGCTGTAATCATAGCTGATAAAGGCAGCGATCGGCCCACCCGCCCCCGGCAAGATGCCCAGAAACGCACCGGTAAACGACCCGATGAACACAGGAATCCGGATGGCAATCAGATCCCTTAGTTTCGGAAATACGGAGCGCACCTTAGTCTGTGCAAATTTCACGCGGTCCTTGTTGACGAGATTGTCGATGATTTGCGGTATGGCGAACAGCCCGATCAGTGCTGTTAGAAATGAAACGCCAGCCATCAGATTGGCCTCGCCAAAGGTAAAGCGCTGGGTACCCATGACCGGGTCCTGGCCGATCGTCACCAGGGCCAGGCCAAGCGCACCTGACAATAATCCTTTAACCAGGGAGCGTGCTGCGAAACTGCAGATGATGGTCAGACCGAAAAACACCAGGCTGAACATATCCTCGGACCGGAATTCCAAGGCGATCTCGGCCAATAAGGGCGCGATCAGTAACAGGCAGACAAAGCTGAACAACCCGCCGACAAAACTCGCGGTGATCGCTACACCCAGAGCCCGTCCGGCCTCCCCGCGCGACGATAGCGGGAAGCCGTCAATTCCGGTCGCCGAAGCGGACGGCGTACCGGGAATGTTCAGAAGAACGGCGGAAAAACTGCCACCGGTCATGCCGCCGACATAGAGGCCCAAAAGCAGCGCGATGGATATGTCAGGCGGCAGGACAAAAGTGACCGGAAGGACAACAATTATCCCCGTACTGATCGTCAGACCCGGAATCATGCCGACGATCAGGCCTGCAAGAACACCGATGCAGGTGGACAATAGCGGCAAAAGTGCGGTGGACTGACCCAGACCTGACAGAATATCGGGGTTCATGTGATGATACCCCGCAATAGCCCCTGGGGTAGAAACACACCAAACCCATGACGGAAAACAATGTAAAGGACAGCGGTGACCCCGATGGCGCCACTACCGATCCAGATCGGCCGCTTTTCACCGTACAACACCATCATGGCTGCAAAGAACGGTAACGTCGCCAGCACAAAACCAAGAATTGGCATGACGGCGAGATAGAGGAGAAAGAACACCATTGCAGCCGCAGCCAATTTAAGCTTTGCCACGTCAATGGGTTCACTTTCCACTTTTGGCTGGCGCATTCCACGCACCAGCAACCAGACCGACAAAACCAGAATGACGGCCGTGATGATCCATGGAAAAAACGCGGGGCTGGGCGTGTTGGGCAAGCTCCGGTCTGGAAGATTGGCCGTCAGAAAACCGTAAAATACTCCGAAGGCTATCAGGACAATCGCTGCGATAATGTTCTTGTTTCGCATCTATGGTGAACCGTACCCGTGGACAGGACAGAAATACCCGCGCAAAGAAAAATGGTGCCCGAAGCTAAATTGATTGAACCTACACAACGCTGTCCAACAATTCCCTTCGGGCACCGGCTAGTTGTCTACTTCGACTTGTAAAGTCCTGACTCCTTGAAGATCTCTTTCACCTTGGAATCTTCATCAGCCAGATATGCGGAAAACTCCTCATACCCCGTCGGCGAAACGGTAAAGCCCTTGGCGGTAGCCAATTCCATGAACGCATCTGATTTCGCGGCCTTGGCCATCGCATCGGCAAGCTTCATCTTGACATCGTCTGGCGTACCCTTCGGAACGGAAAGTCCACGGAACAGGTCCAGTTCCGCTTCATAGCCAAGTTCCTTTGCAGTCGGCACATCCGGGAAAATCGGGCTGCGCTCAGCGGTCGGCATGACCAGGATCTTCAGCTTACCGGCATTTGTGAGGTTTACCGCTCCCGTAAGTGGCGCAATCATCGCATCAGCTTCGCCGTTCAGGACGGACTTGTTGCGGCCCTTGATGCCCTTCGGCAGATGCACGACTTCGCAGCCGGCTGCATTCATCAGCATGATTGCAGCCGCATGGGTTGAGCTGCCGGTTCCGGAATTCGCAATTTTCAACGTATTGGGAGCTGCCTTGCAGTCATCAACAAACTCGGCAAACGTGTTCCACTTCGCGTCACCCTTCACCACAAAGGGCTGGGGTTGAAATTCGACGCGCCCGATGTGGTCCATTGCATCATATTCGAACTCTGTGTTCCCAAGATTGGTGGTTGTCAGAACAGAGGTTGAGTTCCAGGCAATCGTATGACCGTCAGGCTTGGCATTGGTGATATAGGTATAGGTGATCGCACCTCCGCCGCCAGGCTTGTTTACCGGTACGAAAGGAACGCCAAGAATGTTGGACATTTCCTTTGCCAGCAATCTGCCTTCGATATCGGCACCACCACCGGCACCAAACGGAATGACAAATTCTACAGGTCCGTCAGGAAAGGCATAGGCTGGTGTTGACACCGCAACCATTCCCAGCGCGACAACACTGGCTATTGTTTTATATGGAAACTTCATGATTCTCCTCCCGAGGCTTTCCAGTTTTTTTAAAGTGATGCTCCCACTGCAGTAACCGCCGCTATGGCGATGGATTCATCTTGTTCCCAGTCTCCCCCGCTGACCCCGATCCCTCCGAGACACTCGCCGTCGATGATAATCGGGAATCCGCCTTCCATGGCCGTCCAGCGTTGTGCGCCCGCGGCAAGCGAAAGACCGATGGCGTGCAAGGTGTCCAGATCCTGGCCTTGCGCCCCCTTCGTTGTTGTCGGGCGTTTGTTGGATGCCGATGAAACAGCTTTGGTCGTCGAAGAATGGATTGTATGGAATCGGCCACCATCCATTCTTTCCAGGACCAGCAGATGACCGCCTGCATCAACAATCGCAACCGTGGCAGCAATACCGAACTCCTCCGCCTTGGCGATCGCCGCAGCCAACATGGTTTTGGCACCGTCGGTTGTCAGGCGCTTGGTTGTTGCAAAGGACATCGTATGGTCATCTCCAATGTTAGAATTCTCTAATTTACAAGATGATTACCCTCTTAGAAAATGGTCTTTCACCATTTCCATTCTGATCCGGGCCTGTTTTTTTGTCTGCTCTATATCCTGTCATGTGAGCAGACTGTAAAATTGGTTGACCAATTTTTCCTGGCGCCAATCCGATCAGATAACCACCATATTTTTCAATCTGCACCAATATCCAAGGCATTGATGCTCGTTAGTTTATGCCAAACATGTGGCCAGCTGTAAACATGCTCAGCATAAATTCACGACAGCATAATTGGTTGACCAATTTTCATGTTGATATTCGGCAAGAGTATAACGTCAGGATACGGCAATGGTCATGTGAATGATTGCTTGCCGCAAGCATGCAAACTCGCCAATATACAGTGGGTTTGCAGATAGGCTGCGCAAGATTATCGAGATTTCGCCAACTGAAGCGGAATCGGCATACAAGACGGATGAGACTATGAATTGGGTAGATTCGCATCACCACTTTTGGGATCCGGCAGAACGCGACTACTACTGGATGGAGGGTGATGAACTCTCGACAATTCGCAGACCGTTCTCACCAGAGGATCTTGGGCCACTGACCGAAAGTGCCGGTATTTCCCATACGGTAATCGTCCAGACCATACCAAGCCTGGATGAAACGAGAGAATTTCTCCAGATTGCTGCAGACACTGATTTTGTAGCCGGTGTTGTCGGTTGGGCCGACCTTGTCGATCCAGAAATTGACAACGTTTTGAGTGAACTGAAATCCGGTCCCGGCGGCGAATATCTTGTCGGGATCCGTCATCAGATACATGACGAGGAAAACCCCGCCTGGGCTGCCCGGCCTGATGTGAATAACGGCGTCGCGGCGGTCGGTCGTGCCGGGCTGGTTTACGATCTCCTCACACGCGAACGAGAACTGCCGGCAAGCCTGAAACTTGTCGAGGCAAATCCGCAGACAACCTTTGTGATGGACCACATATCCAAGCCGCGCATTGCCGCCGGCGAAATGCAGCCCTGGCAGGATTTGATGACAGAGCTTGCCGGCTTCGACAATGTGTGGTGCAAGATTTCCGGAATGATCACCGAAGCTGATTGGAAAGCATGGACTGTCAACGACCTGGAGCCCTATGTCGCCAAGACGATTGAACTTTTCGGACCCGATCGGCTGTTGTTTGGGTCGGATTGGCCGGTTTGCAATCTGGCAGGTGACTATCAATCCGTCGTTTCTGCCGCGGAGACATTGGTGCGCAAACATGCACCGGATGCAATCGACAAGATTTTTGCAGAGAATGCAGTTCGTCTTTATGGGCTCAGGGTATAGACAATGGATTTTGCTGTAACCGAGGAACAATCAGCGATCTTCGACATGGCGCTGGCATTTGGCCAGGAAAACATTGCGCCATTTGCCTTGGAATGGGAGCGGGAGGGAACTATCCCAAAATCATTGTGGGCGAAGGTGGCCGAATTGGGTCTCGGCGGAATCTACGTTTCGCCAGAGTCTGGCGGTTCCGGTTTGAGCCGGCTCGACGCGACCTTGGTCTTTGAGGCGCTTTCCATGTCCTGCCCCGCTGTCGCTTCCATGCTGTCGATCCACAATATGTGCGGCGGCATGATCGACAAATTCGGCTCTCCAGAAACCAAGGCGAGCTGGTTGCCCGATCTCTGTACCATGAAGAAGTTCTATTCCTACTGCCTTACTGAGCCCGGCTCGGGGTCTGATGCCGCCGCTTTGAGAACCAGCGCCGAAAGAACCAATGAAGGCTATAAGCTGAACGGAACCAAGTCCTTCATTTCGGGCGGTAGTTATTCTGACATCTATCTCACCATGGTCAGAACTGGTGAGGACGGCCCTCGGGGAATATCTGCAGTATTGATCGAAGCTGGCACTGACGGATTATCCTTTGGCGCTTTGGAACAAAAAATGGGCTGGCGGGCGCAACCCACCGCGCAGGTTCAGTTTGATGATTGCCAAATACCGGCACAAAATCTGATCGGCGAGGAAGGCCGTGGATTTTCCTACGCAATGGCAGGGTTGGACGGCGGTAGATTGAACATTGCCGCATCGGCCCTGGGCGGTGCGCAGGCTGCTCTTGATGCAGCGCTTTCCTATATGGGCGAGCGCAAGGCCTTCGGAAAAACCATAGACCAGTTTCAGGCTCTGCAATTCCGTCTTGCAGATATGGAAATCAAGTTACAAGCGGCACGTGTATTCCTTCGACAAGCAGCCTGGAAACTGGATCACGAAACGCCGGACGCCTCCAAACACTGCGCCATGGCCAAGGCTTTTGTAACGGATGTCGCCTTTGACGTGGCCAACGATGCCCTTCAACTTCATGGTGGTTATGGCTATTTGGCCGACTATGGAATCGAAAAAATCGTCCGCGATCTTCGGGTGCACCAAATCCTTGAAGGCACCAATGAAATCATGAGGGTAATAATCTCGCGACACTTACTGGCCGAACGCGGTTAGGTGTGGCGCCAGGCCCGTTCTTCCAGATTGAACTTTGCGGATCAAACGAAGATCAGGATTTTTCAGCAGCCTGACGACTGATTGCTGAAACAATTGCAGCGTTATCAAAGGCTTCCTCGCCGTTTGCGATACAATCCTGCATCATTTCCAAGTATGTTTCTCCGAATGGCAATTCCTGACCAGCGGCTTTGGCAGCATCAACAATAAGGCTGAAATCTTTGAGCGACTGGGAAATCCGGCCTTGGGGTGTGAAGTCTCGGCTAACCATCAAGGGTCCCTTTGTTGCCATCACCGCCGAATTGGCCGCCGAACCCTGGGCCAGTCTCAGAAACTCCGCAGGCTCCAAACCAAGCCGCTCGGCGAAAACCAGCCCTTCGGCCAACGCCGCCCGGTTTAGGCCGAGTATCAGGTTTATCGCAAGCTTTGTGCGGTTTCCATTACCCAGTTTCCCGACATAATGATGCGCCTTGCCGAGTACACCAAATAGGCTTTCGAGACGATCAACACTGCTCGCATTTCCACCGATGAAAAATACCGCATCGCCCTTTGCCAACTGCTTGCTTGTGCCGGAAAGCGGTGCCTCAATAAGTTCAATGTTTTTCGCTTCCGCTGCTTTGCCGATCCCGGCCATTCGATCAGGATCACATGTGCTGAGCACAATCAGGGTTGTATCACTACGCGTGGGCGCAGCTTCCACCAATGCCGCGAGTTGGTCGGTATCAAATACAGCGACGAAAACGACATCCGCCTTTTGCCAGATCAGATCTGTATCGGCACTTTGACCACCAGCTTGCTGGAGTAGTTTCATTCGTTCATCGCTGGGATCAAATCCCACAATATCATAACCGTTTTCGAGCAATTGGCTTGCCACAGCCATTCCGACAAGCCCAAGCCCGAATAATCCGACGGTTCTGCTCATTTCTTGAGATCCACCTGTTCAACCAGAGACTCATATCCCGGAAATAGGTTTGTGAAATCGAGATTCCCTTGCCCGCTTTCAACCGCTTTACCCAAAATCGCTCGGGTCAACGCACCAAATGGCGTCCTTGAATGGGACCTTTCTGCATAGTCCATCGCCAAGCCCAAATCTTTCTCAAGGTTTGAGATTTTGGAGCGGCCATCCATCGAACCACTCAAGATATCTCTGGGAAAACGGACCTCACTGACAAAACTTCGGGCATTACCGGCATTGAGCACTGCAACCGCTTGGTTAAGATCCAGGCCAGACTTCCGTGCGAGCTGCAATCCCTCACAATTTGCCAGAAAGTTTGAATGCAAAATCATGTTATGCACCAGCTTCATGGCATGCCCGGAACCAACCGGACCCAGATGAAACCGGGTTTTCGAGATTATCCGTAAGATCGGTTCGCAGGCCTGGACGACTTCATCATCCCCGCCGATCATAAGTGTCAGATTGCCGGCATCGGCTCCCGCTGCACCACCGGTCATGGCCGCATCAAGGTAACGGCATCCTTCCTCCGCCAACTGCATGGCAAGAACCTTGCTGGCTTCCGGATCGGAAGTGGTCAGATCAATCAAGATCTGGTCCGCGCGTCCGGAAGTTCCGTCAAGCACGGCAGCAATGTCATGAGTCGAGGGGACAGCAAAAAAGACTACATCGCATAAGCCGCGCAACTCGGGAACAGTTTTCAAAGCGACTTTTTCAGAAAGGCCAACATCCGAAAATCGCTCCGGCTGCAAATCCCACGCATAAGATAGCATCCCGGAGCGGTCCAGATTTCTGGCGATTCCGGAGCCCATCTGGCCCAACCCGACAATTCCGATCTTGGCATTTGGGGGGAGAATGAAATCTGCCATGTTTGCCCTTTCATTATTGGGCTTGTTTCAGATCTGCCAGATTTGCCAATGCTTCATTCGAAAGAGGCAGGTTGACGGGCTCGTTGATTTCAGCCGAAACATCAGCTGCGGAATAAGCTTCCATCACCATACGCGCGTGTTCAGGTTTCACCATGACCGGTCGATCGAGAAGCACCGATTCCAGAAAATGAATGGTTTCCGGCCCCATCTGCCCGGCAAAAACATGATCGACATGCTCACCCGGCATGGTCGACATTGGGTATTGCGTTCCTGAACTCACGGTGTTCAGCCAATTATCACGAGACGTGTCATCGAGTATGAGCGCGCCTTCGGTGCCAGTAATCTCGATCCAGGTTCCGCAATAATTCGGATAGCTGGGCGGCAGGTTCCATCCGCCTCCAATAACCACAAGCGTGCCGTCATCCATCGTCACGGTGGACCACATGCAGTCATACGATCCGTTTAGTTCCTGCATGTAGCCATAGGCACCTTGCGAATAGATACGAACCGGCTTGGCAGGCTCCAGCAGCCAGAAAACGAAATCGAGATCATGGGTGGATTCCATCGCTGCAGGCGACAGCTTCACCCGATTAGCGATTTTCTTGCCAAGGTTTCGCGAAAGATGACGGCTGACCATGACATTGACGACCTTGCCCAATTTCCCGTCAGCGATGGATTTCTTCGCATAGGCAATTTTTGGACTGAATCGCTGCGAATAACCGATGGTGAATTTTACCCTGTTTGTCTTGGAAATCGCGATCAACTCATCAGCCTCCCACAGTTCCAGGGCGATCGGTTTTTCCAGCAACACATGCTTACCTGCCTTCAAACAGGCGCGGGCAATGGGGTAGTGCGTATTTTCAGGCGTTGTTGATATGTAGACGACGTCGATATCCGGATTCTCAATAATGTCATTGTAATCCAGCGTGGCCGTGGCCGGATTGGTCATTTGCTTGACCTCCTCCAGCCTGTCAGGGCGAATTTCGCAGATATGGAGTTTGTCCACCAGCGCCGATTGAGCCAGTGTGACGGCGCGTATTCCGCCACACCAACCTGTACCAATTACCGCAGCTTCAACCTGTTTCATTCATTTTTCTCCTGCGGCAATTCGCTTTGACATCACCCGAATCCGGACAATTATTGCAGTCTACCGGTACCAAGCCTCACGGCATGGTCACGTCATTGACGTATTTCGGCACGTGATAGCCGCGCTGGACGCCGGGACGTTCGGCAATTCGCACATACCAGTCCTTCACATTCTTGTATTCATTGAGATCGACTTCCTGCCAGTCGAACCGCGAGATCCACGGCCAGATCGAAATATCGGCAATCGTGTATTCGCCCTTGCCTTCTCCGGCGACAAAATCCCTACCTTCCAACCGTGTGTTCAACACCTTGTAAAGACGATGAGCCTCTGTCGAATAGCGTTCTTCGGAATATTCCGATTTACCCTTGTTGTATTTTACAAAGTGATGGACCTGGCCAAGCATCGGGCCAATCCCGCCCATCTGCCACATCAGCCACTCGATCATGCGCCAGCGCTCTTCGCCTTCACACTGGAATTTTCCGTATTTGTCGGCGAGATACATCAAAATCGCACCGCTCTCCATCAGCTGCAAGCCATTGTCCTGGTCAACAATGGCTGGAATCCGGTTATTGGGAGCGATTGCCAGAAAGTCCGGCGCATGTTGATCGCCCTTACTGATGTCAATCGGATGGGCTTTGTACTCGACACCCAACTCTTCCAGCATAATAGAAACTTTACGGCCGTTTGGGGTGGTCCAGGTATACAAGTCAATCATTATCTAATCCTGTTTGTGATCGGTTACTTGGTTGATTTCAGTCGTCTTGCGTCATCGCTTCCAAAGTGGATTTCAGATGCCGACGCATCAGATTTTGTGCCCGCGTCTTGTCCCGGTCCTCTAAAGCGGCGACAATTGCATCATGTTCGTCAAAGGAATGGTAATCGCTTGAAGGCTTGGCATCTTGCGGGCTTAATCGTCGCCAGACCACAACTCTGCGAACATCATTGATGATTCTGTGTACTTCGTGCAGGAGCGCATTTCCCGAGCTTTGAGCGATCATGTCGTGAAAGGCTGAATCCAGTTTTTCATAGGCGAGCCATGTCTGGGCATCACGCATGGCCTGGGATAGACGCTTGAGTTCGGCCAGCTGCCGGGGCGTGGCATGAAGTGCCGCCAACAGCGCGAGTTCGGGTTCCAACGACAATCTGGCCATCATTGCCTCATGCGGCCCTGTCCGCTCGGCGAGCGCGGTGATATCCCGGTAGGTCTCCCCCTTGTGAGGATGTGATGCCGGCAGGGTCAGGAAAGTACCACAACCCATCCTGCGCTCCACGTGACCTTCCGATTCAAGAATCATAAGCGCCTTGCGCAATTCTGCTCGGCTGATTCCAAGCTGTTCGGCAAGTTTTCGCTCGGGAGGCAGGCGATCACCGACTTCAGTCTTTTCAGCAGCCAGCCATGCTCGGACATCGGACAGTGTTTCACTAATCATTGGTCAACCAATTCATTAATCCCACAAAAATGGTGCACCCATATTTGCGTATATTTTCTTATTTGGCACAATTTACAGACTATCAATAGCCAAATTATTGGTATAAGCTAAAAAAATTCAGCGACAGCCAATTGGCACCATGCTTCTATAAATTGGTCAACCAATATTGTAAAGCGTCGACCGGAGAAAATTATGAACAGTGGTCAATTAAGCCACGAACAAAGATGGCAGGGCGTCAAGGCATCAGAGCAAGTGCCGATACCAAGTCAAATGCGGGCCTGGGTCTTGGGCGACCCGGAAGAGCTTACATTGATCAACAAGCCTGTTCCGGTACCTGGCCGGTCTGAGGCGCTCGTGCGCATTGATGCGGTTGCTATTTGCGCCACCGATCTGGAGATCCTGGAATATGGCACCCCTGCCCTGATCGAGGGTGGCCCGCCATTCAACAAGAACTTTACCCCAGGCCATGAATATATGGGCACGATTGCAGCCCTTGGCCCAGGCGTCGATGAATTCGAGATCGGTGACCGGGTCACTGTCGAAATCCATGCAGGTTGCGGGCAGTGCAAACGTTGCCGAATGGGCATGTACACCTCCTGTCACAATTACGGCCTGAATTATGGCGATGTCGACAAGGGGCACAGGGCGAACGGCTTCACGACCAATGGCGGCTTTGCCGAATATGCCATCAACAATATCAACACCATGATCCGCGTACCCGACACAATGTCGGACGAGGTGGCGACGCTTGTCGTGACTGCCGGGACATCCATGTATGGCTTGACGGAACTCGGCGGTTTGGTCGCGGGCGAGAGCGTGGTGGTAATCGGGCCTGGACCGATTGGCCTGCTGGCTGTCGCAGTCTCGAAAGCACTTGGCGCTTCCCCTGTAATTCTGGTCGGTACCCGCGACAATCGAAATGAAATCGGGCGCAAGCTAGGAGCCGATTACATCATCAATCCCAAGAACGAGGATCCCGTTGCCAGGGTCAAGGAATTGACCGGCAAGGGTGCTGACTATGTGATCGATTGCGCCGGCAACGAGACGACCGTCAATCAGTCGGTTCACATGACCAATCGCGGTGGAAGGATTTGCCTGGCCGCATTCCCGAAGAAGCCAGTGAATTTCGATCTCGGTTATATGGCAGTAAACAATATCTACCTCTACGGCATCCGCGGCGAAGGCCGTTCAGCGACCCATCGCGCCATGGCGTTCATGGCAGAGTACCGCTTCGATGCCAGCCTTATTCATACCCACACCTTTCCGATGGAGGAATTGCCGACTGCAATTCGCTACGCAAAAGAGCGTATCGATGATGCCATCAAGGTGGTGGTGACCAACAAACCGCAACAGGAAAAATAGACTTGTCTAATCCGAAAAAACATCAAAGGACTGCCTTATGAGTAAAGCCCGGCGCGGAGTATATGCTGCCGCGGTTTCCCCATTTAACGCCGACGGGTCTCTCGCGATCCCCAAGCTGATCGCCTATTGCGAGCATCTGTTGTCAGACGGCGGCTGTGACGGCGTGGCACCGACTGGCACGACCGGCGAAGGCACCTCGGTTTCCATGCAGGACCGCCTGGCGCTTCCCGAGGCCTTTGCGAAAGCCGGCATTGAACGCGACCGTGTTATCTTCGGCACAGGCGCCCCCGCTACCGGCGACTGCATTGCCCTGACAAAGGCAGCCTATGACGCTGGCTACATCAATGTGCTCGTCCTGCCGCCTTATTATTACAAAGGCGTCTCAGATGACGGCCTGTATTCCTACTATGCACAATTGGTAGACGCGATCGGGAAGGATGACCTTCGGATCTACATGTACCATTTCCCGCAAATGTCACAGGTACCGCTGTCACCGGAACTGGTAGTTCGTCTACGGAAATCATTCGGCCCGATTATCGCCGGTCTGAAAGACAGCAGCGGCGACTTCGAGCAGTCTCGCGCAATCGTCGAGGCAACCGGCGGTGTCGCCGAGGATTTCGATGTATATCCTTCTTCCGAAGCGATGATCTGGGATGGTCTTTCGATTGGTACGGCTGGAACAATTTCCGGGTCCACCAACATTTTTGCAAACAAGGTTCAGACCGCAATCAAGGCAGCCGAGGGGACAGACCGGGATGCTGCCATGGAAGCCGTAAAGAACGCCCGGGCAGTCGCTTCGAAATATCCGCTTATGCCGGCAATGAAACAGGCAGAAGCTTGGCGGACCGGTGATGATGAATGGACGAGAATGGCACCGCCTCTGGTTCCGCTGGCACCAGCGCAAAGCGAAGCGTTTCGTGCTGACCTGAATGCACTTGATTGAGCAGGAAATGAAATGACGGTAGGCTGAAAAAGGAATGCGATAGGAGGCAAATCGACCAGACCCCGAGGATTTGATTTCGGCCGGTCGCAACGCGAAATCAATTATCTTCGACAACGCATGTTCAGCTGACCCAAAGTAAAGCCGGCCCGAAGACCGGCGAAAAGAGCGGTTTATGAAACGTCTTCTGATTTAACAAAGGGAGGTTAAAATGAAGAAACTCATGACAGCAGCAGCAACCGCTGTTGCGCTTACGATGGCCGCGACCGCGGCCTCGGCGGAAACCATCACATTGCGTATCGGCTCCGGCCACCCGCCAGGCGTGGTTTATGCAGGTCTTATGATCGACTATTTCCAGCCTGAACTGAAAAAGCGCGTGGAAGAGCGTACCGACCACACCATCGAATTTGTGGAAGGATATTCGGGCTCAATCGTCAAGGTCACCGAAGTGCTTGAGGGCGTCCAGGACGGTATCCTCGACATTGGAGGTTTCTGCTACTGCTTTGAACCGTCCAATCTGCCATTGCACGCCTTCCAGGTGATGATGCCGTTTGGCACGATGGATCCGGTGATTTCGTTGAAGATCGCCCAGGAAGTCTACGCCGAAGTACCCTATCTGACCGACGTCTTTACCGACAAGTTCAATCAGGTTCTTCTCTCGCGGATCGCGGATGGCGGATACAATCTTGGCACGTCCTTCAAGTGGGACAATCTTTCTGACCTTAAAGACCAGAAAATTGCAGGTGCGGGACTTAACCTGAACTGGTTGAAATATGCCGGCGTGTCTCCGGTTCAGTCCTCATTGGCTACTGCCTACACGGAAATGAAAACCAACGTGTATGAAGGTTGGATCATGTTCCCGTCAGCCTGGGTGAACCTCAAGCTGTATGAGCCGGGCCCATTCTACACCTTGATTGGTTTTGGTTCGATGACCTGGCATGGTCTGACCATCAACAAGGACACCTATGATGCGCTTCCTGCGGAAGTACGCGAAATCATGGCGGAAGTGGCACGCGACTATGAAGAGCAGACCGGTATCGTTAACCAGAGCGAATATGAAAGGCTCGTTGACGAACTCAGGGACCTGATCACAGTCAACGAAATCGACCCTGCAGTTCGTGCAGCCTGGGCAGAATCTCTGGCTGATTGGCCCCAGTCCATGGCCGACGAACTAGAAGGCCAAGGCCTTCCTGCCAAGCAGGTTCTGAACCTGGTGCTCGATCGGGCAGAGGCCAATGGCTACGAATGGCCCGTCAGATACGAGATTAAATAGCAAGAATCGGGCGCATGACTTTTCATGCGCCCTTTTTTTCATCCTGTGAGCGGCCCATGTTTCTTATTCGAATTGCAGACAATCTGACCCGGTTTCTCATGATCTTGGGTGCGATCTGGGCGTTCATATTATGTTTCTTCATTCTGGCTGACATCATCTTTCGGGCAATGAACATGCCCCTGCATGGCACGAAGGAAATCGTCGCAAACTCCGTCGTGATGATCGTCTTTTTGCAGGTAGGCTTCGCAGTGCGAAGCGGTTCGATGCTTCGCGCCGATTTTTTGGTCTTGATGCTAAGCCCCAAGGTACAGAAATTGCTCCTGGTGCTAGGTTATCTTCTAGGTGCTCTGTTCTTCCTGTACTTGATGAAAGCAGGCATTACGCCCGCCCTGAGATCTTTTGCCAATGGTGAATTTGATGGTGAAGGCGCGCTTCGAGTGCCGGTCTGGCCGGCCCGATTTGCAATCATCTTTGGCGCGGCACTTGCGGGAATAAATTATCTAATTCTTTCAGCGATAGAACTCTTCGACCTGCGCGTTAAGCAGCTCGATATTTAATAAACGGAACATCACGTGTTTGATTTCTCAACCGCCATTATGATGATCAGCCTACTGCTTTGCCTGGTGTTTCTGGGCGTGCATGTGGCTGTCTCATTAGGTATTGCGAGCGCGGTTGGAATCTACCTCGTCACCGGAAAACTGAGAATCGTCGAAGCGACGATGGCCTCGACCGCCGCTGAAGCACTGCGGGATTTCACCTTCGCGGTCATCCCTCTGTTCATGCTCATGGGCGAATTTATCGGCCGATCGGGGGCGATCACCGACATTTACGTGGCAATCAATCGTGGCTTGAAGCGAATACCGGCAAGACTGGCCGTCGCCACCGTTTTGGGAAACACGATCTTCTCATTTGTAACGGGCGTATCGATCGCCTCGGCGGCCGCTTTCTCACGGATATCCTATCCCGAGATGAAACGTCATGGTTATGACCGAGGATTTGCGCTTGGTGCGATTGCCGGTTCGAGCTGTTTGGGAATGTTGATCCCGCCATCCGTTCTCATGATCGTCTGGGGCATCCTTACAGAACAATCAATCGGTAGGCTGTTCCTGGCGGGCGTTCTTCCGGGCCTGCTACTGGCGGCAATGTTCATCCTGTACATTTTTTTGACAGCAATATTCAAACCCGAAACCGTTGGTGCCGGTAGAGACACAGAGGATTTGCCAGAAGAACCGGAAGAACCGGAAGAACCGGAAGTAGAAAGCGTAGACTTGCCAGAGGCAACAACGGGCGAGTTTCTCGTCTCGCTGATCGGCGTATGCGGCATCATCGCCGCCGTGCTGGGCGGTATCTGGTGGGGCGTGTTCACGCCAACAGAAGGAGCCGGTGCCGGAGCAGCCCTGGCCCTGATACTTGCAATGATCAAGGGCATGAACCCGAAAGGGTTTATCGGCGCGATATATGCGGTGGGTAAAACCGCAGCACCAATTCTGATACTCCTTCTATTGGCAGCGCTCTATTCCCGTGCGCTGGCAATGACCGGTGTCACCTCCGCGATCCGCGAGTTCTTCATCGCTTCTGGACTGGAAGCCTGGCAGGTGCTCGCTATCATCGTGGTTATCTGGTTCATCCTTGGCATGATTATCGATTCGATTTCGATCATGCTGTTGACGGTACCGATCGTCGAACCGGTTGCGCTTGCATTTGGATTTGATCAGCTAAGCTTTGCTATCGTCGGAATTATCGCCATCGAGGCTGGTTTGCTGACGCCGCCCTTCGGACTACTGATTTATACGGTGAAGGCCGCAATTCAGGATAATGAGGTCGGAGTCCATCAGATATTCCTCGCTTCGATTCCCTATTGGGGAATCATGCTGACAGCAGTCTTGCTGATCGTTGCTTTTCCGCAGATTGCGAATGTTTTGCCGAACTATGTGATGTAATCGAAAAAACCAAACTCTGGAGAATCCCATGCCCGCATACTGGATCGCTCGCGCGAAGGTAAATGAGCCAGTCGCCTATAAAAAGTACACCGACCAAGTTCCAGGAATTCTCGCAAAATATGGCGGGAAGGTGCTTGCTCGCGGGGGTGAGTATCAAATTATGGAAGGACCGGAAAAATTTCACCGGTTTGTTGTCATCGAATTTCCAACTTTTGAGGACGGCGTAAAATGCTTCCAGTCAGACGAATATAATGAAGCAGCAAAACATCGCCGTGAATCTGGTGCGGGCGAAGTGGAGACCGTCATTGTTACCGGCGGAGAGGCAACCAAATAACTGATTGAATAATCCAAAAAATCACAACAGGAGAGTGAGTTGAAAGCCCAGCGTATAATGATACACGCCCAAGGCGCCCCTGAAGTCATGAAGCTTGAGGAATTTGATCTTGAGGAACCGGGGCCGGGCGAGGTTCAGATTGAGCAGACGGCAATCGGCCTCAATTACATGGATGTCTACCAACGTTCTGGTCATTACAAGATGCAACTTCCCAGCTCGCTTGGACTGGAAGCCGCGGGCAAGGTTGTAGCGCTTGGTGAAAAGGTGACCGGCTTTTCGGTTGGCGAAAGGGTCGTGTATGGACCAGTTCTTGGAGCTTATGCCACCCATCGCAACGTTTCTGCCGCTCGCCTGATTTCCATCCCCGACGATGTCGACGACGAAACCGCTGCCGCAATTCTGATGAAAGGAATGACGGTCGAATATCTGCTGAACCGTACCCACAAGGTCTCCAAGGGTGAAGATGTTTTGTTTTGGGCGGCTTCCGGAGGCGTTGGGCAACTGGCTGGTCAATGGGGCGCACATTTGGGAGCCCGAATGATCGGCGTCACTGCGGGGGCCGACAATTGCAAGGCAATCAAGAAACTTGGATATAGCGAAGCCATTGATAGAAAATCCGACGATGTCGCTGAACGAGTAAGAGAGTTGACGGACGGCAAGGGCGTGGAAGTAGCCTATGACAGTGTCGGCGCAGCGTCCTTCGACGCGACGATCAGCAGCCTGGCAACCTACGGCCTGTTTGTTTCCTTTGGGGCAACAACAGGCGAAGCGCCTGCCGTTTCTCCGAGCCTGCTGCAACATAATGGCTCGCTCTATTTCACGCGGCCAACCCTCGCCGATTACATCAAGATACGCGGTGATCTGGTTCATTCAGCCTCGGAAGTGTTCCGGCTAGTAGGCGAAGGCGTGTTGAGCGTCAACATCAACCAAAGATATCCGCTGGCAGACATTGCAGAGGCTCATCACGCACTTGAGGAAGGCCGCACAACCGGTTCGACAATCATCGTACCGTGACATTCGGCTCTCACGGTCGGAAGTTAACGGAATGACGGTCCGCCAATTGCCATTCGGAATCGCGCTGACGCCCGCCGTGGTGGTTAGTCTGCTGGCGGCCGTCATTTCACTTGCTATCGCATTAAGCGGCAGCGAAAACCCTCTGCCCTATCAGGTGGCGGCAGTTTCGCTTCTGGCCATTACCCTGTTTGCGACAAGGGTAATTCCCGAGACAACTATCACGCTTTTTACCTTTCTGGCCTTTCTTGGCTTGGCAGCGGCACCGCCGGAAGTCATATTTTCAGGCTTTGCCACGGGCGGTTTCTGGCTACTGTTTTCCGGATTACTAATAGGCACCGCAATCACCGCAACGGGGCTTGGCCGGCAAATCGCATTGCGCATTTTTAGGAGAACAGGTTCATCCTATCCAAGGGCGGTCATCTCACTTGCTTTTTGCGGCGTGATGCTCGGTGTTCTGGTTCCGTCGACTATTCCGCGGATTATTGTCCTGATGCCGATCTCAATGTCACTGGCCCAGACGATGGGGTATGAGCCGGGTTCAAGGGGATATATTGGCCTCACGGCAATCGCTGCTACCTCCACCCTCCTTCCGACATTCGCAATTCTGACGGCAAATCTGCCAACCATCGTTCACTTTGGCGCGCTTGAGACATTGTTCGGCCTTGAACCGGCCTATGCCCATTACTTTGTCATGCAATTTCCAGTTAACCTCGTGAGATTGCTGGTGTTGCTGGCATTTCTGGTTCCATTCGCAAAAAGTTCTGCGTCCACTGATCCTTCGATCGAACTGCCGGAACCGCTGACAGGCCAGCAGCAAAAATTGTTGCTTATGTTGGCGGTTGCTATCGCGTTTTGGGCAACGGATTTCCTGCATGGAATTTCGCCCGCCTGGATAGCGCTGACCCTTGCCGCCATCCTGATGCTGCCATCTCTGGGTTTCCTGGAGAAGACAGTCATGAAAGACAAGGTCGACATGTCTCCGGCGTTTTTCCTGGCAGGCGTTTTTTGTATCAGCGCGGTCATGCGCCACATAGGTCTGGATACCCAGTTCGCAAATGCGGTAATTCCGCAACTGGGACTGGGCGAGAACGGCAAGTTGTGGGATCTGTATGCCACTTCAGGTCTGGCAATGTTCATGTCGCAGTTCACGACCGCGCCTGCCGCGCCGCTAATTCTTGCACCATTGGCGCAACCAATGGCAGACGCCACCGGACTGCCACTCGAAACTGTGGCTATGGCGCAGATAATCGGAATCGCAACACCTTTATTGCCCTATCAGGCGCCACCGCTCATTCTGGCAATGGCAATGGCCCAGATCCCAATGCGTATCCTTATTCAGATCTGCTTGGTCCTGGCACTGGCAGTCGCGGTGATTGGCCTGCCGATCACCTATCTTTGGTGGCAGTTACTGGGTGCGTTCTAGAATGTTGGATTTGCTAGACCTGATCACGCGGCGACATGTGCGGAACCGTTTCGCCGGTTTCGGTAAAGGTCCGGGTGACATCCCGGGCACCATAAACCCAGAGGATGACGAGATTGCTTTCACCAATGTTTCGAAAATAATGCGGTATGTCCGCCGGGACAAAGGACGTATCCATGGGTCCGAGTTCGACAATCCGGCCGTCAATGCTTGCTTCGGCCCTGCCCTCAAGGATCGTCACCTGTTCAGCACAATTATGGGTATGCATCGGTGCCCCGCATCCGGGCGGGAAAACGGTCGTGCCTGTCGTAAAAGGAGTGCTCTGGGCATTTCCCTTACCGATCATCAACCGGGTTTGTACGCCGTCACCGCGACTGAAAACATCAATACCATCATATTTGATTGTGCATCCTTGAGACATTCCAGTCCTCTCAAAATTTAACCCGATTCAACTGTAAGCAACGCTGGTTGCAATGGAGAACAGCTTACAATGAACAGCCAGATTTCCAAAGTTTCATACCCCGATTTGAGTCAGTTTATCGCCCGTAGTTTTGTAGCTTGCGGCATGTCGAAACCTGACGCGGAAAAGGCTGCCAATCTCATGGCCAAGGCAGACCTGATGGGACAGGATGGCCACGGCGTTTTTCGTCTCCCGCAATATGTAAAACGCATTGCTGCCGGCGGGTTGAACGTCTCGCCGGCCTTCTCAACCATTGAAGATCGCGCCGCGACCGCCCTGATCGATGGAGACAATGGTCTCGGGCATCTGGTGATGAGGCATGCAACCGAGCTGGCCATGAAAAAGGCGAAAACAACGGGCGTCGCCTGGGTCGGAGCACGCTACTCCAACCACGCCGGTCCTGCTTCTCTTTATGCGATGATGCCGTTGGAACATGACATGATCGGGATCTATGTCGCGGTCGGTAGCGCAAATCATTTGCCACCCTGGGGCGGAACGGAAATGTTGCTCAGTACCAACCCGATTGCGGTCGCAATTCCCTCCGGTACTCACCCCCCGATTATCCTCGATATGGCAACCACGGTCGCCGCCTATGGCAAGGTCAAGACCGCCGCCCAGCGCGGCGAGGAAATGCCCGTCGGCTGGATGATCGATCGCGACGGTAAACCACTGACAGATCCAAAACGGGCATCGGAAGGTTTCCTGCTGCCAATCGGCGGCCCGAAAGGATACGGTCTAGCGCTGATTTTCGGAATATTGGCCGGTACCCTTAATGGTGCAGCATTTGGTCGGGACGTCGTCGATTTCAACGCCGATTCCGAAACCGTCACCAATACCGGTCACTTCATCATCGCACTCGACATCAAGGCGTTTACCGATCCTGATAGCTTCAAGGCCGGAATTGACGAGATCTGGGAACAGATGAAATCATCACCGCTATTGCCCGGCGCATCCGAGATACGCTTGCCCGGCGAGCGCCTTGCGCAGGTGATGAAGCAGAGAACGGAAGAAGGTATTCCGATACCCGACCAATTGAGGTCGGTACTGAACAATCTGGCGGTTGATCTGGAAGTAGCGCCACTTTGAACTGGCGCAGGAGTTCGTGATTACCGGGCGTGAACATGCGCCACGCCCGGTAGATGTTTCTTATTGTGCGGTAATTTTAGCAACAAGGTCCTTATAGGCCGCGTTCTGATCTTCACGCATTTTCTGATAGCCCTCGCCATCGATCAAATCCATGTTTTCACCCAGACGGCCCATCATGCGCTGATAGGTCTTGTCTTCCTGCAGTTTGGCAAATGCATCGGTCAATTTTGCAACGACATCATCCGGAGTCCCTGCTGGCGCAAGTACGATCCGGTGCATGAAGCCAACGTCACCACCAATGCCAAGTTCCTTGAAGGACGGAACATCGTCCATGATGCGTTCATCACCTGCGGTCGCGAGCATGCGAAGCTTGCCGGCTTCAATTTGTGAGCCAAGCGTCGACGGGAAGCCCATGGTCACATCCGCATCACCAGACAGCAGCGCTTGCAGAGCTGGTCCGCCACCTTGATAAGGCACCAGATTGAACGAGACATCCTTGGCCTTCATGATCTGGGCAGCCGGAACGAACAATGCGCCCCAGTTTCCGGAATGCGCCATCCGGACACCGCCTGGATCAGCTTGTGCTGCGGCAATCAGGTCATCAAATGTCTTGTAGGGGCTGTCTGCGCGGACGACGATCCCGATCGGCGCATAGTTTACCCGCGCGATCGGCACAAAGTCCTTGTTGGGATCATAGGGTAGATCTTCAACATGCTGCTGCAACATGTCGATATAGTTATGCGAGAACAGCAGCGTATAGCCATCAGGTGTCGCATTCGCCACTTCCTGTGTTCCCTTCTGCCCACCGGCACCCGGCGTCAGACGAACGATCATCGCCTGATTGAGATAGGTCGGTATGATCGATGTAATGACGCGGGCATTAAGATCATGCGAGCCACCGGCTCCCAATGGGATGACCATCGTGACAGGCTTTTCCGGATATTCCGCAAAAGCGATCCCGGTTGACAGCCCTATCGCCAATCCGACGCTCGCCACGAGCGAAGCTGCTTGTTTTAGGGATTTTGGAAACATCACTTTTCCTCCTGTTTTACATCGTTTTACTCATTGGAGCGCGACGGGACCGATGTATTCCCGCAAAGCGCTTTAATTCGTGTCGACCTTGCTCAAGCGGCGCCAGATCAGGAAACCAACAATCGGCGTTGCAATCAGCAGAGCCAGGAAGGCCTGTCTTTCGCCAAGCATAAATCCGATCATATCATTATTTGACATCGCGATCGTCTGGCCGAAGGCATATTCCATCGGCGGGCCAAGAATGAACCCCATCACCATTGGCATCACATCAAACTTTGCAGCCCTTGCAACCAAACCGAAGATACCGAAGACCACCAGCATGATCAGGTCAACGGAATCCGAGCGGAACACATAGGCGCCGGCAAAGGCAAACATGATCACAATCGGGATCAGCAATGACGTCTTGATTGTCACCAGTTTCGAAAAGAACGGTATCGACAAATAGCCGATGATCAGGAACAGCAGGTTTGCAAACACCATGGCAACCAGGATTGCAAACACCGTTGCGCCCTGTGTTTCAAAGAGTTCCGGCCCCGGGCGCAACCCCTGAGCGACAAAGGCACCAAGCAGGATTGCGGTAACATTGTCCCCGGGAATTCCGAGCGTCAGCAGTGGAACAAGCGTCGGTCCGTTGACGGCATTGTTCGCTGCCTCAGCCGCTGCCACGCCCTCGATCTCGCCCTCGCCAAATGTCTCGGGATGATCAGAAGCGTTCTTCGCGGCCGCATAGCCCATCATTGCCGCAACCACCTGACCAAGGCCAGGAACTATGCCGATCGAGGCGCCTATCGCGGTAGATCGGCAGATCGTTCGCATACACCTTTTGAGTTCCGCGAGAGAAAGCCGTTCCCCAACGAGACTGGCAAGCTTGAGAACGCTGTTATGGCGCATTACCGCTGTGACGATCTCCGGAATGGCGAATACGCCAATCAGCATTGGCAGTAGCGGAATGCCGGATTTGAGATCAAACAATCCGAATGTAAACCGCTCAACACCACCCAGAGGGTCCGTCCCGACAAAGGACAACCAAAGACCGAAAGTCATCATGATGAGACTTTTGATCGGGCTTGATCCGGACGTTACCGCGATAATCACCAGGCTCATGAGCAATACAGCAAACAGTTCTGGCGGGCCAAATTGCATCACTAGGAATGCAATCGGAAAGATCATCATGATCGTGAAAATATCACTCGTCGTGTCGCCGAACACGGATGAAAACAGGGCAATGTCCAGCGCCTTTCTCGATTGCCCTTTTTTCGTCAGCTGAAACCCGTCACGCGAGGTGGCAACCGCGGCACCGGTTCCTGGCATCGAGACAAGAATAGCCGGAATACTGCCGCCGAAAATGCCGCCCTTATAGACACCAAGCAGAAACGGAATTCCGACAATGGGATCCAGAAAGAACGAGATCGGCAGGAGGATTGCCATTGCCATCAAGGTCGTGAAGCCTGGCAAGGCTCCAACCAACATGCCACCAAGCAATCCGGCGCTCATCAACAGGAACGTGTCGAGGCGCATTGCCATGCCAAATCCGGTGATAAACTGTTCAATCATTGGGAGACCACTTTCCGGAATTAGCGAATGTCATTTTTAGCCCCCCAATATCCGCGAATAGGCAAATTCGATTGGGCTGAGTTCAGGCAGGGAAACCGCCAGAAGTCGTGTCGCAACCAGGTAAAGCGCAATCGGACTGACAATCGAAAGCACGGCAATCTGCAGAATTGATCGATTGCCAACCAACCAGGATATCGCAGAAAGCGAGATAACTGTTGAAATCAGAAACCCGAGTGGGGACATGGCCAACGCATAAAACGTCATGATCGCAAATAGCGCCACCGCCCTGAATACCCCTTCAGACAATCCGGGTTCGGAGGCGGTTTCATTCTTGTGTCGGGCAAGAATGGCGAGCCAGATCGCGCACAATATGGCCAGCATGCTGATTACAATTGCGGGAAACAGCCATGGCGGTATCGCGGTCAGTGACCGGCCAAACAGTACCTTCGGCGGTGCAACCAGATAGTTCAAAGTCAGCAGGCTGACACATGCCAACACAAAGAGCACGGTGACGGAAATAACTTCCGGCGTGGATTTGAGATTTCCTAATCTCATATCTTTCGGCCCCTCCCCTGCTTCCTGTAGTTCAATTCCGGTATATCAATCCCGGTTTCTTCACCGGTTTTCATGTCTAGCCAGATCCTGTTCAAACAATGAGATCAATTCGCTCGGGAAGTTTGTGCGCGTTTTATCGACTTCGGCCTTTGTCGCAGCAGCAAAACTTGCACGTTGGTCATCATCAAGCTCGATAATTTCAACCCCTTCAGCGCGAAGCGCATTCGCGCAGATTTCATCATCTTCTTCTGCAAATTTGCGCTGTGCAATCGTTGCCAGGCGTAGCGCCTCATCCACCGCCTGCCGTGTATCGTCCGACCAGGAGCGGACGGTTTCCTTGTTAAAAAGAACAAGCGCGACACCCAGCAGATGGCGTGTCAGGGTGACATGACGATGCGTCTTGTAGAGCTCGAAATTATAGATGTTCGTCAGCGGATTTTCCTGGGCATCGACCGTGCCGTCCTTGACCGCCGCCGGTAGATCACGCACGTCGATCGCCATTGGTTCAAACCCCAGCGACCGGAACACCCGCTTATGGTCTTCATTGGCCAATGTCCGGATTTTTAGACCGGCACAATCGGCCGGTTCCCGGATCCCGACATTTGCCGACGAGATGTGGCGCAGGCCATTATCCCAATAGCCAAGTACCGCATAGCCGGTTCTTGCTTCTACCTCTTCTGCCAGGCGCTTTCCAAGCGCGCCATCAAGAACGGCATAGGCGCTGCGGCGATCCGGAACCACAAAATGCTGATCAAACAACCCCAGTTCCGGAACCCGTTTGGCCAGATAGCTGGAGGAAAAATAACAACCGTCGAGCGACCCCTCCTCGGTGCGCGACAACAAATCAGCCGCCTTGTTACCCTCGGCAACGATGTTCTCTTCAAAGATGGTCTCGACATCGTCACCCATTAGCCGTTTCAGTTCTTCGCAAAATACGCGTCCGCCACGGGTGTGCACGGATTTGTCACCTTGATATCCGCCTATCCGGATTGTTGTGACCATCAAACCAGCTCCCGCATCAATTCTTCAGGATCAGCCGGCAGATCGACACTGACGCCCCGCCTGGAAGAAAGATCCATCGCCATGGTCATCAGCAGGTTCCGGTGGCCGTCGGCTGCGGTCGCATGGGGTGTCGATTGTCCGGTGTATATCCTCTGATACCAGGAATTTGTCTCCTCTCGCATCGGACCCCAGAGCTGATTGTCATGCAGGTCACCTGGCGGATAACTGGTCAGAAAATCGACATGTCGCGGTGAACCTGGATCAAACCCTTCCGGAGCATAGCCCGCACCCTGGGCAACATCCGTCGCTAGAACCAAATCGCGGTGGGTATCCTCGATATCGATCACGCCCTTGTCGCCAACGATCCCGATCTCAATTCCGTAAACTGCACCGGGCCAGACCACGGGCAATGCCCAGGAAATATTCATCGACCAGATGGTGCCGTCTGTCATTGTGAAGACACCAAACGTGGAATCCTTGGTTCCATATTGGCCCAATACCTTGTCGGTTGACTGGGCAAAGACCGATGCCGGTGTCTTGCCCTCCAACAACCACATCGACATGTCCAGGCTATGAGTTCCCGACACGACCATTGGGGTCAGCGTTGCCCGATCCTGTGTTCGCTGAAGCGTTGCAATCGGAACCATCCGGTTCATGAAGGCCCGCGTGACGACAGAGTGAACGTCTCCGATCTGTCCGGTAACAAGCCGCTCCTTTACTGCCAGGAACCGGCGGCGAAACCTTTGCGTATAACCGACAACCGCATCCACACCCGCCGCCTCGATAGCCGCGAGAATCTGCGCCGATTCCCGCGCATCTGTTGCGAGCGGCTTTTCGATAAACAGGTCATGGCCCTTTTCGATCGCCAGCATGGTCGGCGCGAAATGGAAATTTTCATCGGTTGCGATGATTGTCGCGGTCACCTCGGGACGTTCGAGCAGTTCCTTGAAATCATTGGTGAAGAAGTCGGCATCGACATCATCCTTTAATGCCTCACCCAGATCGGACTTGATATCACACAATCCGATCCAGCCAACGCCTGGATAATCGCGCGCGAGCACCGCGCGGATCCGGCCAATCGTGCCGCATCCAACGATCGCCAATCCGATCTCCTTACGATCCCTTCCAGCCATTTCTTACTCCTCGAACCAATGAAATTTTGTGCTGATGGTCATGCCGCCGCCGTTCGGGATGCGCGCGCCGATTTCAACGCTCGCATTATCCCCTCAATCACGACCAGCAATACGAAAATAATCAATGCCGTGCCGATCCATTGCGACAGCACAAAGCCAATGCCTTTGCCCTCGAACACCAACAGCGAACGGCGCAGATTTTCATCCGCAAGCGGCGCCAGGATCACGCCGAGTACGATCGGCGCCACGGGAAAGCGGAAGATGGTCAGCACCCAACCGGACACACCGGCGGCGAACATGATCCAGACATCAAATATCGAAAGCTTGACTGCATAGGCGCCGATCACACAGACGGGTATGATCATCGGCATCAAGATACCCCGCGGCAGGCTAAACAGTTTCACGCAAGGCCCGATCAGCGCGAACGCGGCCAGATACATGAATATATTGGCTACCACGAGTGCGGCGTAAATGAAGTAGATCAGGCCCGGATGGTCTATCTCGATCGTTGGACCCACAACGACATTTTTCAGCGTTAGTGCTGCAAGCAGGGCCGCTGCGGCCGCATTTCCGGGAATACCAAGAGAAAGCGTCGGCAACATTGATCCGCCAATATTAGCGTTGTTTGCCGTCTCCGCACAAACAAGCCCGTCATAGCTGCCCTTGCCCCACATCTTCTTGTCTTCGGGTTTTGCCCGCCGACGGCCAAGGTCATAGGCGAGGAAAGATGCAACATTGGCCCCAGCCCCGGGGATCGCGCCGATAAACGTGCCGATCACGCCTGACCGCGCCGCCGACCGCACATATTTCAGGAACAAGCCGACGGGAGGAATGATCCGGCCCACCTTGCTGGGAATGGTCGGTGCGCTTCTCGACGGCAGCGTTCGCAGGATTTCCGCCAATCCGAACAACCCAATCAACACAGCCACATAGGAAATACCGTCATAGAGCGCGAACGTCCCGAAAGTAAATCTCGGGACAGCGTGGATGGAATCGAGGCCCACAAAGGCTACCAGCATGCCGAGCCAACCTGCGATCCAGCCCTTCAGCGGCATGGTCCCTGCTGCCATCGAGCCGGAGACCATGATGCCAATGACAGCAAGCCAGAACATCTCCCAGGAGCGGAAACTCAGCGCAAAGGTCAGGATCAGCGGAATGAACATGATCAACAGGATGATGCCAATGCCGCCGCCTACAAATGAAGCCGATATCGCCATGCCCAGTGCCTGACCACCCTCGCCCTTTTGCGCAAGTTGGTGACCCTCGATCATGGTCGGAACCGCATCCGGCGTCCCCGGAATGTTGATCAGCACCGCCGAAATCGCGCCTCCAAAAACGCTGCCGGTATAAACGCCCAGCATGAAGCAGATCGCAATGTCCTGTGCCATCCCTGCGGAAAGACCGATTAGCAACCCCATGGCCATGGTCGTGGAAAGCCCGGGCAGCGCGCCCCAGATAATACCCAGGCAGACACCGGCCATCGTCATCGCCATCAATGACGGGCTAAGTACCGCAACCAGGGCTTCAAAGATTGCCAAGGCTCAAAACCCTCCCGGAAGCGGGATGGAGAAAACTTTCTGGAAGACCACCGACAGCAACATCGTCCAGATGATGGAAGTCAGTATTGTTATCCAGATTGGACCGCGCCATGAGATGTGGATGAGCGTCGCCAATGCGATGATGGTAGTCGGCTCGAAAGCACTTAAAGTGAAGTTAATTCCACCAAGGTTCAGGTAACTTTGGAACGCCAGAAACTGCAGCGCGGCAATATAGACTGCAATGATAACGGCAAGCACAAAAGCTCGGCCATATTCCGAAAGTTCGATTGCGTCGGTATGACCCGTAACGCCCGCACGCCTCCGCTTGATCGCGGTGTAACCCAGGATCAACGCCATGATTAGCAGAGAACCAGAGGTAATGAACGGTAACAAGCCTGGCGCCGTTGCCAGGTCGCCCGGCATTGGCAGCGTCACGGATGCAGCCATTATAACGATTGACAATAAAATCAGGAAAGCAGCGGCTATCAGATCGAGAAGCGGTGATGCATAGCCCGAACTGGCATCTTCGCCTTCGAATTTCACCGCATCTTCATGCGTCTGACTCATACCAGCCAATTCCCCAATTCATTCGAATAGGAAACCTGCACCCACAATGCAGGTGCAGGTCTTGTTGTGTTGCTGCGATCAGCCTTTGGTCGGCGGCGGCGTATAACCCTCAGGCGGCCACCAGCTTTCGAAATCCGAAGGCGCTGGCAATCCCAGATCGGCTGCCGATTTGACCGGAGCGCCAATCTGATCGGCAAACTTGTTGAACGTATCCACCGTGATGACTTCCAACTTTGCAGCCGTCTTGTCGGCTTCTTCGCCGGTGCGTATATCCAGCTCGAAGAATTTGTTGTCGATCATCTCTTTGAAGCCTTCGGAGTTGGCAGCCGCCACGAAAGCATCCTGCACTTCCGCCAGAACTTCAGGTGGCGTGTCTCGCTTCATGATGAAGTTATACGTTCCACCAATAGGCAGGAACGGCTTGATATCCGGCAGGAAGTTGCCAACCGTTGGCATCACGGCACCATTTTCCAGGGTAATGTCCTTGGTTCCGGTCTGCTGCAGGCAACGCAACTCACCGGCACGAACCAGATCGACATGCTCATGAACACCGCCACCCGCAATGTCGGTTTCACCTTGCAGGCCGGCCAATGTCGCGGCCTTACCGCCCTTATAGGGCACATATTTCAGCTCGATATCGGCAAATGAACCGACAATCATCGCCAGCTCATGCCACAGGCCACCAGTGCCTGACGTGGATATCGAGATACTGCCGGGGTCTGCTTTCGCCGCCGCAACGACATCGTCAAATGTCTTGAAGGGTGAATCGACCGGCACCGACCAGCTGGCAATCGCGCTGGCCGCCTGGAAGAATACCCACTCTTCCCAGGGGATCAGTTCAACATGACCCATCACACGGACAAACTTGTTGTAATTGGCGCCGCCAAGAACAGTATAGCCATCCGGCTTCTGGCCATGGACAAATTGGGTTGCCACCGCACCGACCGCGCCGGGCTTGTTCTGTACATTGATGGTCCAGCCCTTGGCCTTGGCCATCTCGTCGGCAATCTTGCGCATGATCGTATCGGTACCGCCGCCAGCGCCATACATCACGACCACATTCAATGGCCGCTCTGGAAAACTCTGGCCATAGGCAGTTCCAGGCATACTGATCTGAAATACTGCGGCACCAGCGGCCGCTCCTGCCAGCAATTCTCGCCGGCTGATACCGGTTTTGATTTTATCCGTCATGTTTTCCTCCCGGGTTTTGGCGCTAGTTCTGTTTTGTCGCGCCAGAATAATGTCGCCCAATTTCAGCTTTGGTTTCTCATTCCCTTGTAGTTATTTTCGGTCAAAAATTGGTTGACCTCTGGTTCTATTTCAGTCTCCATCAGGGCATTCCATCGATTGTTGAAACCAAACAATGCAATCACTGCACCGATCTCGACAATTTGCGCATCTGTGAAATGTTTCTTCAATTCGGCCATATCGTCAACAGAGGCATGTGACGGGCATTGACCGCCGGTCAGCGCTACCCGCAATGCCGCACGTTCAGCGTCTGAAAATTCGGGCGAGGTTTCGAACTCCCAAATCGCATCAAGCTTGGCCTGACTGACGCCATTATCCGCACCGTTCTTGAAGGTATGAGCCGAACAATAACGGCACCCATTTGACAAGCTCGATACATGGGCAACCATCCATCGCAACTCCGCCGGTACAGTGCCCTCCGGATTGCGTACAACTGCCCGAATTAGGCCTAAAACCGCGGCTGCGATTTCCGGTCGGTGCGAAAGTGTCAACATCGAATTTGCGGTAAATCCGGTGGCAGAGGCCAACCATTTTATGTCGTCGGCTGCCTCTTCGGACTGATCAATTGAAACCGGGGTAATATGAGCCATGGTCAAACCTCGCCGACAGAAATTTTACTGGCGCTCAGGGCCAGCGTTTGTTTAAACTTTGTGACGATCCGGAACTCCAGAAATTCCATTGTTTCTCCAGCGCAATTACCGTTCTCGATTGCAAATATGACCGATTATTGACCTCCCGGGTTAATGATACTTGCTAATACCAATCATCAAGATTTGTGATAGCCTTGATCGGTGTTAGTACTGGCTTAAGGTAGTCTGAACTGATAAACGGCGATATAAAAATACCCAGTTCGAAATGGCATAAATTGGTTAACCAATATGACTGAACCACAAGCCCATATTCCGACAGAAGTCTATATAGATTTTCTGGGCAGGACAATTGAAATCCACTGGAACTATCATGCGATATTGATGTTTTCGATCTGGATGGTTCTGGTGCCGTTT
>JANQQM010000217.1 GCA_028289365.1 Salaquimonas sp.
AGAAGATGCAGCACCCAACCGCCGAACGCTCGTTTCCGGGGAAGGCCCGTATTGGGATCCTTTTGCGCCAGAATGGGAGGCGCCAGGTGAAACTTAATCTTGTAATTACCGCCAAACTGTTGCCTGAGCTGCTTCCTGAATGTGCCGTCGGTGTACAGTCTCGCGACTTCATACTCGTCCTTGTAAGCCAGCAGCTTGTGATAGCTGGTCAGTACAGCTTCCCTTAACTTGTTTTGACCCGGCATCACCTGTTCCTCGAGCTTGGACATCTTCTCGACGGCATCGGCAAATCGCCGGGCATAGGCCGCATCCTGGAACTTGGTCAGCTCGTCAACACGCAGGGCAACCCGATCCTCGAAGCTACTTGATATTGGCGGAGCTGAAGCAAACTGGGTTTTCGGTGGCACATTTTTCTTGAAAGTCTCAAGATCGAATGCCGCGAATCTTCCCCAGTTAAAGGCTTCCGTATTTTTTTCGACGGCCACGCCGTTCAAACCAATGGCCTCAATAATCGCCTGCGGCTTAACAGGCAGGTAACCAAGCTGGCTGGCATGCCCGAGTAGAAACATGTTGCTGAGAATGGAATCCTGGAAAAGTCTCAGGGCATAATCCTGGGCATCAATAAAATGAGTTCGATCCGATCCGGCACGCGATTGCAGGGACAAATGCATGTCCTCGGCCGGCAACTGGAGGTCCGGGTTTTTCGTAAAATCCGCCGTCATCGTTTCGTGGGAATTGGCGATGATGGCCGTGCGCCCTTTGCGCACCGTTGACAGGATCTGTGTCGAGGCCGTGACAACCAGATCGCCACCGACAATACAGTCGGCCCCGGCCAAGGAGGCGCGAATAGCTTTGATTTCTTCAGGGGATCTCGCAACACGCACGTGTACCGCGACGGGTCCGCCTTTTTGCGCCAGACCTGACATGTCGATGACCCCGACACCTTTGTTTTCGATATGCGCGGCCATACCGATAATCTGTCCGACCGTAACAATGCCCGTACCACCGATGCCGGTGACCACAATAGAGTAGGAACCGGACTTCAGATCCGGTAATTCGGGATCCGGTAAGGCCGGGAGTTGAAAGTCTCTGCGCTCGATTGCGTGATCGGAGGCGGAGATCTTATTGATCTCACCACCATGGACCGTGACAAAACTCGGACAAAATCCCTTCAGGCACGAAAAGTCTTTGTTGCAGGACGATTGATCGATGGCCCTCTTGCGTCCGAACTCAGTCTCCACCGGCACGATGGACACACAGTTTGATTGCACACCGCAATCACCGCATCCTTCACAAACCCGCTCGTTGATGAATACTCTTTTTGGCGGATCAGGATAAAGCCCGCGTTTTCGCCGACGGCGTTTCTCGGCCGCACAGGTCTGATCATAAATAAGAACGGAGACACCGGGAACGGATTTCAGATTGTTTTGAACATGCTGAATGTCATCCCGATGGTCGATGCTCGTTCCAGAGGGTAATCCCCCGGCCAGGGAGTACTTTTCCGGCTCATCGGAAATTATGGCTATCCGCTCCACGCCTTCAGCGGCAATTTGATTGGCCATCTGGATTACGCTGACGCCGCCATCGATAGGCTGGCCGCCGGTCATGGCTACGGCATCATTGTAAAGCAGTTTGAAAGTGATATTGGTCCCGGCGACAATTGCGGCCCGAATTGCCAGACTGCCGGAATGCATGTACGTGCCGTCACCAAGGTTTTGAAACACATGGTCGCGTTTGGAGAACGGCGCTTCGCCGATCCAGTTCGCGCCCTCGCCGCCCATTTGCGTAAACCCTTCTGTGGATCGGTCCATCCACTGCACCATGTAATGGCAGCCGATTCCCGCATAAGCCCGGGAACCCTCGGGCACGATGGTCGACGAGTTGTGCGGACAGCCGGAGCAAAAATAGGGAATGCGCGCGACCGAACTTTCGGCGTTTCGAACCTGACCGACGGCTTCCTCAAGATCCTGGACATTGGCGCTCAGAAATGTGTGCTGACCATAAGCCTGAATACGTTTTGCAAGAGCGCGGGCGATCATCACCGGATCCAGTGCCCCTTTTGCAGGGAACAAGACGTTATCATCAGCATCACGCTTGCCCAGAATTTGTGGCGAATGCGACTGTCCGTAAAGCTGTTCCCTGATCTGGGTCTCGATCAGCGATCTCTTCTCTTCAACGACAATGATTTCGTCCAGCCCTTTTGCAAATTCATTTATGCCTTCGGGTTCCAGGGGCCATGTCAGAGCGACTTTATAAAGCCGAAGACCGATATCTGCGGCCCGAACCTCGTCAATTCCGAGGATGTCGAGGGCTTCCAGAACGTCGAGATAGCTTTTGCCGCAGGTTACGATTCCAATCTTGGGAGCGGGTCCGCCCCGGTAAATCAGCTTGTCCAACCGGTTGGCGCGGGTGAAAGCCAATATCGCATATCTCTTAAAGTCATGAAGCCGGGCTTCCTTGGCAAGCGGCGTATCCCCAAGGCGTATATTCAATCCGCCTTCGGGCATATCAAAATCGTCGGGAATCTGAATTTTGACCCGATCGAGCCGGGCATCAACGGAAGCCGTCTGTTCTATATTGTCTTTGACACACTTCAATCCGACCCAGGCCCCTGCAAAGCGCGAGAGGGCCCAGCCATAAAGCCCGTAATCGAGAATCTCCTGGACACCGGCCGGATTGAGAACGGGAATCATGGCGTCTACAAATGCAAACTCCGACTGGTGCGCGGAGGTGGAGCTCTCGCACGTATGGTCATCCCCCATCAGGGCAAGGACGCCGCCATATTTGGATGTGCCCGCATGATTTGCGTGGCGAAAGGCATCACCGGACCGGTCGACACCGGGGCCCTTGCCATACCAGAGGCCGAAGACGCCATCGAAAAGCCCCTCGCCGCGAAGTTCCGCCTGCTGCGCTCCCCACAGCGCCGTCACCGCCAGATCTTCGTTCAACCCGGGTGTGAAATTAATATTTCGGGTCTTGAGGATGTCGCCGATGCGGGAAAGGTGCAGGTCCAGCGTGCCGATGGGAGATCCGCGATAGCCGGAGATGTACCCGGCCGTATTGAGGCCGCTTTGGCGGTCCCGTTCATGCTGCATGAGCGCCAGTCGGATAACGGCATGGGTTCCGCTCATGTAAACCCGCGTTTCAGACAGATCATATTTATCGTTTAATTTGATCTGCTTTCGCGACATTGTTCACCTCAATTCCGTCGGATTGTTGATCGTTCGGCCAGCGTCATTTGATTTGCCTCGAATTCATGTCTCTCAAGCTAATATGCGCATAGTAGATCAGAAATTGAAACGGCAATCACCACAATTTTATTCGAAGAATTTTTTGATCTGTATAAAAGGGCTTGTGGAAACAGTTAAAAACAAATCATACCCGTTGAGTAATTTTCTAACCCTCCGTTCGAAAGACACAAA
>JANQQM010000219.1 GCA_028289365.1 Salaquimonas sp.
GAACGCGCTCGATGTTGCCCGCGGAATTCGTGCCGAACTCGAGCGGTTGTCGGGCCGGTTTCCCGACGATCTGGATTATTCTGTTGCCTATGACACAACCTTGTATGTCGAGACCTCCATCCAGGGCGTGGTCGTAACGCTGTTCCAGGCATTGGTGCTCGTGGTTATCGTTGTCTTTGTCTTCCTGCAGGACTGGCGATCGACAATCATCCCGGCGATTGCAATCCCGGTCTCGCTTATCGGGACATTTGCCGCCCTGCTGGCGCTGGGCTTTACCATCAACACGATCAGCCTGTTCGGGCTAATCCTTGCGATTGGGGTTGTCGTTGATGACGCGATCGTTGTCGTAGAGAATGTGCAGCGTTACCTGTCCGAGGGTTATGACGCCAAGGAAGCAACGCGGAAGACAATGAACGAGGTTTCCGGACCGGTTGTGGCGACAACGCTGGTGCTGCTTGCCGTATTTATCCCCACCGCGTTTACGCCCGGACTGACGGGGCGGTTGTTTGTCCAGTTTGCCGCGACAATCTCGTTTGCCGTCTCGATTTCATCGGTTGTTGCACTGACACTCAGCCCGGCGCTTTGTGCGACCATTCTGAAGAAGCCGGAACCGGTTACCCGCGGCCCATTGGCCTGGTTCGAGAAACTCGTCGACAAAAGTCGATCCGGTTATCTTGCTCTTGTAAACCGGCTGATCCGGATCACCAGTATTGCGATGATCGGGTTTTTGGGCGTTGGCGTGGCAACGGGATTTTTTGGCGCAAGCCTGCCGACGGGCTTCATCCCGCAGGAGGATCGTGGCGCTTTCTTCATCGATATCAGGCTGCCGGATGCCGCTGCGCTCGACCGGACCTCGAAGGTAATGGAAGAAGTTGAAGCGCTCGTCATGGAAACGCCCGGCATCGAGAATGTGTTGTCGATTGGCGGTTACAGCCTGCTTTCGGGCGCGGTTGCTCCAAATACCGGTTTCGTGATTGCCGTTCTCGAACCATGGGATGAGCGAACCGAAAAAGGCCTTGGCCTGCGCACGGTTCTAGGCGGGCTAGCGCCAAAACTATTGTCCCTGCCGTCGGCCACCGTATTGCCCTTCAACCCGCCACCCATTCCCGGTCTGGGTACCACGGGTGGGTTCCAGTTTGTATTGCAGGATTCGGAAGGCCGAAGCCCAGAAATCCTGGCTGCAGCGACCAATGGTCTGGTGTTTGCCGCCAACAGCAATCCTTCGCTTAGCAATGTGTTTTCGACCTATCGCGCGAGCACACCGCAATATTTCGTCAATCTGGACCGCGAATTGGCAAAGATCCGTGGCGTCGATATTGCCGAAGTCTTCCAGGTGCTTTCGGCGAATTTCGGCTCGTATTATGTCAATGACTTCAACAAGTTCGGCAGGCTGTACCGCGTCTATATCCAGGCAGAGGGCGACCGCCGGGCCGAGCCTGACCAGATTAACGAACTCTATGTACGAAACTCTTCAGGCGAGATGATCCCCTTGCGGGCGCTTGTCAGCCTTGAGCCGATTTTGGGACCGGATACGATCGAGCGCTATAACATGTTCCGTTCCGCGACCATCAATGGCGATGGGGCAACGGGAGTCAGTAGCGGTCAGGCAATCCAGATCATGGAGGCGACAGCCGACGAGACAATGCCGGCCGGCTTTACCTATGAGTGGAGCGGCATGTCGCTTGAAGAGATCAAGGCTGGGGCTGCGGGCAATACGATCATGCTGCTATCGGTCCTGTTCGCCTATCTGTTTCTTGTTGCCCAATATGAAAGCTGGACGGCGCCCTTGGCGGTGATGTTGTCTGTGGTATTTGCCGTATTGGGTGCGGTCCTTGCGCTGTCGGTCGTTGGCATACCGCTCAACATCTATGCCCAGGTCGGTCTGGTTCTACTAATAGGGCTGGCTGCGAAAAATGCGATTCTCATTGTCGAATTCGCCAAGAGCTTGCGCGAATCCGGCAAACCGATCGTGGAATCGGCCTCCGAAGCCGCAGGCCTGCGTTTCCGGGCGGTCCTGATGACCGCATTTTCGTTCATTTTGGGCGTGTTGCCGCTTGTATTTGCTTCCGGTGCCGGTGCGGCCAGTCAGGCTTCGGTCGGTATCACGGTCTTTGGCGGCATGATGGCTGCCACGGTTCTGGGCGTGATTTTCATTCCGGTGTTGTTCGTGTTCTTCACCAGGATCGGCGAGTTCCTGTCACCGCTACCGGACAAGCCGGAACCGGCCGAGGCAACCGAGAAAAATCCTGCATAAAGCGTGAAAGAAGCGTGACGCCTACTGGCTTGCCCACATGATACGGGCCATCCACTCGACGTCACCAAGTTTAAGCTGTCGGTTATGGTGTTCGGGATTGAGAGATATCAGCTCAATTTGGGTCGTAGTCTTGCGGGCCAGGACCTTTGCCATCACCTCACCGGCCATTGTCTTCACCACCACCCGGTCACCCTTTCGGGTGCTGGCACCGGGTGCGACAATGATGATATCTCCCTGGCGGTATAACGGAAGCATCGAGTCGCCTGAAACTTCAAGCGCGTAGACACTGTCCGGCTCATCTGACGGGAAGCGGATTTCGTCCCATCCCTGGCCCGTGGGATATCCGCCATCGTCAAAAAAGCCCCCAACCCCCGCCTGGGCCATACCAATAACCGGAACTGCCCTTCCTACCGCCGAGCGATAGGAAACCGGACCGGTGCGATTTCTCGATTGCGCCTTGTTCCGGGAAACAAGCGCCATGAATTCATCAAGTGTAGTGTTTGTCGACCTGAGTGCCTTTGCGATGGATTCGGTCGACGGCCATCGCGCCCTGCCAACGCTGGTAACGCGTTTGGACTTGTTAAATGTCGTTGGGTCGAGACCAGATTTTCTGGCCAACCCGGAAGGTGTGAGGCGTCGCCGTTCAGCCAATGCGTCTATCGCTGCCCAAACCGCTTCATGGGATAGCATGGTCGCCCGTTATCTCCCCGCGTAAGGAAATGATTGTCCCATTTTGATAGAACATCGGGTTCATTTCTGTCCACCGTGGGAAGCGGAATCCGGTGGGGAAGTCTTATTTTGTTTTAAATGGTTGCCTTCCGGACACAATCATCGCCTCGAGAAGGTCCAATCGGTCCTGTCCCCAGAACACTTCGCCGCGATAAACATAGGCTGGAGCGCCAATCGCATCTGCCGAAACGGCATCCTGCGTGTTCTTTTCGTAGATTTCGGCAGATTTTTCCTGATTTGCCATGTCAAGAATGGCTTCCGGGTCGAAACCGGTGGATTTCAACAGCTCTGCCAACACTTCCGCATCCGCAATCTGACGTTCATCACGCCACAAGGCCTCACCCACGCTGAAATAGAATTCACCCGGATCACCACCGGTCAGGCCGATGGAAATAATGCAGCGATCGGCTAGTTGCGGGTCGGTCGGGAAGTTTTTCGGTTGTGTCACCAGCTCAAGTCCACGCTGCTCGGCAATGCGCTGCAATTCAAGCTGTCTATAGCGCTGACGCGTCTCGCTGCGATCCTTCAGGGGTACGGAGCCGGAAACAGCCCACAAGCCTGCCATCTTGACCGGTTTGTAGCTTATTGCCTTGCCGTTTCGGCTGGCAACTTCAACCAACGCTTTTTGCCCCAAATAGGCAAATGGTGAAGTGGCAGTGAAATAGTAGTCGATGGATTCATCCAATTTGATGCGTCTCCGCTCGCTGGTTTTCCGGATCAGGCGGCCCGCTTTGTCGGATCGTCGGTTTCATAACGCGCATAGAAGGACTGGTTGGTTTTTGCCATTTCCAGCAATTCCTTGTTCGGCTTGAATTGCTCGCCGTATTTTTTCTGCAGATTTTTGCAGAGCGTGACGAAGGCTGATGTTCCCATGCCGTCGATGTAGGAAATTGCGCCGCCGGTAAAGGGCGCAAAACCAAATCCGAGAATGGAACCGACATCGGCTTCGCGCATGTCGGTTACGACATTTTCTTCCACACAACGCGCCGCCTCAAGCGCGATCACCGCGTGGAACCGGTCTTTCAATTCCTGAACCGAGATGGTGTCGGCATCAAGCTGCGGATAAAGGTCCTTCAAACCCGGCCATATATACTTCTTGGCAGGCTTTGCAGGGTAATCATAGAAACCCTTGCCGTTCTTGCGGCCAAGCCGACCATGTTTTTCGACCATCGCATCGATTAGCTCGACATGGCGCATGTCGACTGCTTTCTCGCCGATATCGCGGATGGTCTGATGCAGGATCTTGTGGGAGAGATCGATCGCCGTCTCGTCATTGAGCGCCAATGGACCAACGGGCATTCCGGCCATTTTGGCGACATTTTCAATCATCGCTGCCGGCACGCCTTCGATCAGCATGTTGTAGGCTTCCGACATATATCGGAGCACCATGCGATTGATGTAGAAGCCTCGGGTATCATTGACCACGATCGGGGTCTTCTTGATCTGGCGGACGAAATCGAGCGCGGTTGCGAGCGCCTGATCACCGGTCTTCTTGCCCTTGATGATCTCTGTCAGCATCATCCGGTCCACCGGCGAGAAAAAGTGAATGCCGACAAAGTCGGTCTGCCGCGGGAAGTTTTCCGCAAGGCTGGTAATCGGAATGGTCGAAGTGTTGGACGCAAAGATCGCGTCGTCCTTCATGTGTTTTGCCGCTTCTTCCGTAACGGTTTTCTTTACGCCGGAATCCTCAAAAACCGCCTCGATAACCAAGTCGCAGTCACTGATCGCAGAATAATCAGCCGTTGTCTCAATCAGGGAAAGCAGTTCTTCCTTTTTCTCCGGTGTCGACCGTCCGCGGGATATTGCCTTGTCTTCCAGCTCGGCTGAATGGGCGCGTCCTTTTTCGGCAGCCTCGTCGTCGCGATCCAGAAGCACAACATTTATGCCGCCTTTCGCAGTGACATAGCCAATGCCGGCTCCCATGAAGCCGCCGCCGCCAAGAATTCCAACCTTCTTGATGGAAGTCGGTGCAATCTCGGCTGGCCGCCTCGCACCCTTGTTCAGTTCCTGAAGCGAAAGGAACAGTGTCCTGATCATCATGCCGGCTTCGGTGGATTGAAGCACATTGGCAAAATACCGGCTTTCGACCTTGAGCGCAGTATCGATCGGCAGAAGCAAGCCCTCGTAAACACATTTCATAATCGCGCGCGCGCCCGGATAATTGTCGAAAGTCTCCCGCCGGTATATGGCATTTGCCGGCGGGAAAAGCTGGGCGCCTGCTTTCGAATAGACCGGGCCTGCCGGAATCTTGAACCCCTTTTCGTCCCAGGGCTTTACAGCGCTCAGGCCGTCTACGATCAGTTTTCTTGCCGTATCCACCAGTTGATCAACGGGAACGACCTCGTCTACCAGGCCAAGCTTCTTTGCCTTAGCTGCATCATAGCTCTTGCCGAGCAACAGCATTTGCAAAGCTTCCTGGGTATGGATCAATCTCGGCAGTCGCTGGGTTCCGCCTGCTCCGGGGAAGAGGCCGACTTTTACTTCCGGCAGGCCCAGCTTTGTTTTCGGATTGTCGGACAAGACCCGGCCGTGGCAGGCCAGCGCCAATTCCGTTGATCCGCCCATGGCGACACCATTGATGGCCGCTACGAACGGCTTGCCGCAGGTCTCCAGTTTCCGGTAGATGACCTGCAGCTGCGAGACGCCTTCAAACAGCCTGGTTGCTGCACCTTCCGGGTCGCTCGCCTTCATTTTCTGAAAATCGGCAAAGCTGCCCTGCAGCATGGAAAGATCTGCACCGCCAGAAAACGCCTCCTTGCCTGACGTGATGACAGCGCCCTTGATGGCGTCATCTCCCGCGACCATGTCGATGATCGAATCCATTTCCGCCATTACCGACTGGTCAATCAGGTTCATCGATTTGCCGGGCATGTCCCAGATAACAACTGCGACACCATCGGAACCGGTTTCGACCTTGAAATTCTTGTAGCTCATTTTCTCGTTCCCACTCGCCGCCTAGATCCGTTCGATTATTGTCGCCGTACCCATGCCGGCACCGATGCACAGCGTGACCAGGGCAGTATTGAGATCGCGGCGTTCCAGTTCATCAAGCACGGTACCCAGGATCATTGCGCCGGTTGCACCCAGCGGATGACCCATGGCAATGGCCCCGCCGCAGACATTGATCCGGTCATGGGGGATGTCGAAATATTGCATGTAGCGCAGGACGACCGATGCAAAGGCCTCGTTTAATTCAAACAGATCGATATCGTCCCTGGTCATGCGTGCGTTCTTTAGAAGCTTCTCGGTGACATCGACCGGCCCGGTTAACATCAGTGCCGGATCCGAGCCGATACTGGCATAGGCCCGTATCTTCGCCCGCGGCGTCAAACCGAGCGCCTTGCCGCCCTTCTTCGACCCCAGCAATACAGCGGCTGCGCCATCCACAATCCCGGATGAATTGCCCGCATGGTGGACGTGATCGACTGCTTCGACTTCGGGATGAGCCTGAATGCCGACGGCGTCAAAACCGCCCATCTGGCCCATCATGACAAAGGACGGGTCCAGGGCAGCCAGCGATTGCATGTCGGTACCGGGCCGCATGTGTTCGTCGTGATCAAGGATGGTGATGCCGTTAATGTCCTTTACCGGAATAACAGAGTTGGCAAACCGCCCTTCCTTCCAGCTTTTCTCAGAGCGGGCCTGGCTTTCTACCGCATAGGCGTCAACCTCGTCGCGGCTAAATCCGTATTTGGTCGCAATCAGGTCGGCTGATACGCCCTGTGGCATGAAGTAGGAGGGAACAGCAACCGAAGGATCCATCGGCCAGGCACCGCCGGAAGCGCCGATACCGACGCGGCTCATTGATTCCACGCCGCCTGCAATGATGACTTCTTCCGAACCCGTCTGGATCTTGGCGGCAGCTAGATTGACAGCGTCCAGCCCCGAAGCACAGAACCGGTTGATCTGTATGCCCGGCACCGCATTGTCATATCCGGCTTCGAAAACCGCGGACCGGGCGATATCCGCACCCGCTTCGCCGACCGGATCGACACAGCCGAGGATCACATCATCGATTAGTTTCGTGTCATAGCCATTACGTTCCCGCAGCGCGTCCAGCGTGCCAGACGAAAGACGAACAGCGGGGACTTCGTGCAGACTTCCATCTTTCTTGCCCCTGCCGCGAGGGGTTCGCACATGGTCATAGATCAAGGCATCAGCCATGGATGTTCTCCTGTTTCACTGGCATCGCGCCATTAACGAGCTGTACGGTGCTTCTGTTTCAATCTTTAGCCGTTGGTTCCTGTCCGTCAGGCGCACCATAATAGGCAATGAATTCTTCAAATACAGCATTCAGTTTTTCCTTGTCAGCATAATCATCGAGCCGTTCAAGCAAGACTGTCAGCAGATAGTTGTTTCCCAATTTGTAGCTATCGTTCAATTGGCGCAACCTGGCATAGGCTTCCTCGGTCAGTCCTGCATTGAAGCGCTTTGGAAGGGGAAGCCGTTTCTTTGCCATCGAAATCCCTAAAACGCTTCTTTATCGAGCGACATCATCGATTCCGCACCGCTTTCAATACGAGCAAGATGGGCCTGTGCTTCGGGGAGGATGCGCTCCATGAAGTAACGGGCGGTGATCAGCTTGTTCTCGTAAAAATTTGCCTTGTCCTTGTCACCGGAATCGAGGCCTTCGAGCGATTTTTCAGCCATCAGGCACCACATATAGCCAAGCGTCACCAGGCCCATCAGATGCATGTAATCGGTCGAGGCAGCGCCTGCATTGTCTGGGTTTTCCATGCCGTTTTGCATGAGCCACATGGTTGACCCTTCCAATGCCTTGACCGCATTTCTGAGCGGCTTGGTGTAGGGCAGCATCTTGTCGTTTTCCATGTACGACTTGGTGAAGCCGTTTACTTCTTCAATGAAGGCACGCAGGGCCCGGCCACCATTCATGGGCAGTTTGCGGCCAACAAGATCAAGCGCCTGGATGCCGTTCGTGCCCTCATAGATCTGGGCAATGCGGGAATCCCGGACAAATTGTTCCATACCCCATTCGCGGATATAGCCATGCCCGCCGAAAACCTGCTGGGCAGTGACGGTATTCTCAAAACCCTTGTCGGTCAGGACACCTTTAACCACCGGTGTCAGCAAACCCATCATGTCGTCCGCTGCCTGACGTTCCTCTTCGGACGCGGCCTTGTGGGATATGTCTCCCTGCAGGGCAGTCCACAGCATGAAGGCGCGGCCGGCCTCGTTGAACGCTCTTATGTTCATGAGCATCCGCCGGACATCGGGATGGACGATGATCGGGTCAGCCTTCTTGTCCGGATCCTTCGGGCCGGTCAGGGCACGACCCTGAATCCGTTCGCGGGCATAGTCGGCAGCGTTTTGATAGGCAACATCCGACATTGCCAGCCCCTGCAGGCCGACACTCAGGCGAGCCTCGTTCATCATCACGAACATGGCGCTCAAGCCGCGATTTTCCTCGCCAATCAGATAGCCGGTCGCCTCGTCATAGTTGAGCACACAGGTGGCATTTCCGTGAATGCCCATCTTTTCCTCGATCGAACCGCAAACGACGCCGTTGCGGCCGCCGACCGAGCCATCATCTTTCGGGAAGAACTTGGGAACCAGAAACAATGAAATTCCCTTAGTGCCTTCCGGTGCGCCTTCAATTCGGGCCAGCACCAGATGGATGATGTTTTCAGAGAGGTCGTGTTCACCGGCAGAGATGAAAATTTTCTGTCCTGATATGGCGTACGACCCATCCTTGTTCGGCACCGCCTTAGTGCGAAGCATGCCGAGATCGGTGCCGCAATGCGGTTCGGTCAGGTTCATCGTACCCGCCCAGGCACCTGCAACCATTTTTGGCAGATAGGTCTTCTTCTGTTCATCGGAGCCGTGAACCTGAATGGCGGCGATCGCGCCCTGGGTAAGTCCGGGATACATGGCAAAAGACATGTTTGCGCCGATCAGATATTCGCCGACGGCGGTGTGCAACGCATAGGGCAGGCCCTGGCCGCCAAATTCCGGGTCCGTTGCCAATCCCATCCAGCCGCCTTCGACATAGGCCTGATAGGCTTCCTTGAATCCGTCGGGTGTCGTTACCGAGCCGTCATCATGACGGGTGCACCCTTGCGCGTCCCCAGACTGGTTTATCGGCTGGACGACTTCTTCGCAGAGCTTGGCGGCTTCTCCCAATATGGCTTCTATCATGTCGGGGGTTGCATCTTCGAAACCGGGGAGATTGTTGTACCGCTCCAGATTGAGAACCTCGTTCAAGACAAACAGACTTTCATTTACGGGTGCGGTGTAGCTGGGCATCGGCAGGTCAACTCCGGAAAATGACAATGTTTAGCATGACGAAACGACAATTGGGTGTAACAGAATTGCAATTAGCCCGCCTGTCGGCAACAGTTTTTATGAACGAAAAACGTCGGACAACGACTTGCCATTACATAATTACGTTTCCGTAAACGTCAATTATGAACTCATCAAATAATTTTCAGTCGGCGTTACCGTATCAGCATGTGAATATCGACATGAACGAAGGAGTCTTGGATAGGTACTAACGTTACCGCTTGCTCGTTATTCCTGGCTCAAAGTCCGCAGCATGTCGATTGTCTTCGTCAGCTTGGCGATCGCCAGTTCCGTCTCTGTACGCTCCTCGGCGAGGACATTCATTTGAGACTTGAACATTTCGAGCATTGCGTTGACCGGATCAGAGTATTTTCCCGGATTGTCATAGATATCCATGATTTGCTGGATCTCGGTCAGGGCAAATCCGACCTGTTTTGCCAGAACGATCACTTTCAATCTGGAATGATCCCGCTGGGAATAGATGCGGGTTGATCCGCGGCGCTCCGGATTTATCAAGCCGCGATCCTCATAAAAGCGCAAGGTTCGCAATGTAAGCGAAAATTCCTTGGCCAGATCGCCGATGCGATATGAACTTTGCTCTCCGGTACCCGCTACTTCAATCAGATGATCCAGGTTGGAGGCAATGGCTGCCATATTCAATTCAGGCATGATTACGCCTCATCCACTTTCTATTTTAATGGAAATTATTATTTGAACTCCCATCGAAAGTTGAAAACATACATAAATTTTATTTTCATTATATTTCTAGCAACTTTCGAGGTTACCCACAAGAACTTCAGCATGCTTAAGTCTAACACAAAGATTTGTAACAAGACAAATCGTACAACGAGTAAATATTATGGCTACTCGCCTATTAGTTTAGTTTAATATTTAACTCGATACACCCACAAAACTGACGGCCGCAGCACTAAACTATTTTTAATAGTCTGTCACTCGAATCTTATTCTCATTCCTTAAGAAAATTGTCAGCAATGTGGCACCGGGGAGCCGGATCAAATCGAGCCAATCAACGAACGGCCTGACCGCTCAACCATCCAATTTAACGAAATTTAACCAGTTGTTTACCCTGTTTCGAGAAAGGTGTTGTGCAGAAAAAAGGATTCGCGTCGCTTTGGTGTGACCAATTTTTTGACCAAGTGCGCAGCCGATACCGGGAATACAAATGAGCAGAAACAGAAATCACCTGGACCAGATGGCCGACGGAACACATGAAAATGAACCGGCGGGCTTTCAAAGGCCAGCTCCTGCAAATTCCCCGTTGCAGCAACGCCTGGACGAGCGCCTTCGTGAATTGCAGGCCCGCTCAGGCCGCTTGTCAAATGCCATGCGCCAAAGGCCGGCAACGCCTGCCGCCCCGGCAACGCCTGCTGTCAGCGAACGCCCGGAAGAATATCACCCACCTCAATATAATCCGGCTGCCCAAACTGAGACCTATTCGGCGCCGGAACCTGTTCCCAGCGCACCAGAGCCAGCACCGGCTCCGGCAGCGGAGCCCGCACCGGTACAGGCACCAATTCAGAACGGTTCACCGGAGTTGTCGCGGATTCGCGACAGACTGGATGTTCTCGCACAAAAGTTGCAGTCCGCCGCTGACCAGGCAGCCACACCAGTAGTTCATGAACCAATCGTCGAGCAACCGGTCGAAACCGCATCATCCATGCCAGAGCCCGCGCCGGAACATGCTCCTTCTGATCATGAGGACGTCCAAGCCGAAGAAGGCCCAGCAGACGGCCAGTCGCCGGAAGAGTTCCGGCAGATGAGTGCCGATCTGCATGCGGTGCGCGAAGCGATGGAAGAAATCCTGCGCAATAGTTCCGATCCGGTCGACATGGAATCAATCTCCCAATCCATCAAGAGTGGATATTCGGAGATTGCGAGCATGCTCGAAAGCCATTTCGACCGGCTGGGGCCTGATGCCTCCTGGAACGAGGAGCAATCCGGGCAGCTTTCTTCGATCAACGATCATGTCTCCGCGCTACGCGAAGCGATCAGTTCAATGCAAACCGGTCTTCCCTCGGATGGACTGTCGGAGCGCATTGACGAAATCAGCAAGGCAATCGCGCATTTTGCCAGCAAAGATACCGAGACGTCGCCGCAACAGTTGCAGGCGATCGAAGGTCGCCTCGATGAGTTGACCCGCGCGATTGTCGCGATCTCGGCAAACCCCGTTGATCATGAGGATTCCATTCACCGGCTGGAAGCGCGCCTGACCGCGATCACGAAAACGGTCGATGAAATTGCCGAGACCAGCCGCCAGGCAGCGATCGAACAGGCACTTCCCCGGGAAATCGAGGAATTGGCCGGGCTACCCCAGATGATGACCAGTTCGATGGAGAAGGTCGAAGCACGACTTTCAGCCATGGAAAATACAGATGGGACCAATGACCAGACCGCGGCCCAGCTTGTTGCCCAAATTGCCGAACTTTCTCAGAAGATCGACCAGATGGTTGAATCAGGCAATGTCGACCAGCAGGATGAGGCAGCAATTCTTGCCCGTTTTGATGCGATTGACGCCCGTCTTGAACAATTGGCCGAGCAAGTTCGCTCCAACAGCAATCAGGATGGCACGGAAACGCTCAAACTGATCGAAAGCCAGATTGTCGCGCTGAATAATCGCCTGGAACAGCTTCAGTTGGATCGGCAAAGAGATTCGGTAAGCGAGCGCGAAGCAGAAGTCCTTTCAATTCTCGAGGCCTTGTCCAGCAAGGTCGAGCAGATCGATGCGAATAATGGCGCCCAGGCATCAGAACTTGCTGCAAATCCTGCGCTGGAGCAGCAGTTGGCGGCGATCGCCTCGCAACTGGAGACAATTTCGACAGGTGGCGCGGATTTCAGCCCGGTCGAACAGCGTCTGGAGTCGATTGAGCAGCAGATTGCCCTGTCACGTGACCTGGCAATCGATGTTGCCGGCAAGGCCGCGGAGCAGGCAATCCAGTCTTCCAACGCTGCTGGCGGTACCGATGCGGCATTGGTAGATCCGCTGATTCAGGAGCTTAGAAATCTCGAGCAGAAAGCGCAGGAAATGGACCAGCGCAATTATGACGGGTTTTCTGCCTTGCATGAGATCATGGACAGGATTTCCGCACGCCTCGACCTGATTGAGAACGCAACAATCCCAAACACCGAATATTCGGCACCGCAACCGGTACAGTCAGCGCCGCAACCGGTACAATCTGCGCCGCAGGTGGTTTCTGAGGACCAATATGTCCAGGAGATGCCTGAACAGGCGATCGTCGATCCATCGGAAGCCGTTTATGCTGAACCTGAACCTGCTTATACGGAATATCAGCCGCCGCAGGTCGAGGAAGCGCCTGTTGGTGTCTCGGACAGGCTATCATCGTTGCATGAGACCTATGAAGAGCAACAGCCGCATGAACTGGATGGGCTTAATCAGCCAGAAGAGCAGCTGACGCCGCCTGACAATGAAGAATTCATCGAAGCTCTGGCAGAAATGCCTGCGCCGGAAACAGTTTCCACGCATATGAATCCTGCCGAGGAAACTTCTCCCGCGGGAACTTCAGAAATCGAGGATGTTCCGCTTGAGCCGGGATCGGGTGTTCCCGATCTGGCTGCCCTGGTCCGTCATGCGAGCGAAAAACGAAAGACCGGTCAATCCGAGCAAAACAATGGCAATATCGCAGACTTATTGAATGATGCCCGCAATGCTGCAAAAGCAGCTGCGAGCGATGCAGCCATTGCCGAAATGCTTGAAGAGGAAGCCAAGCGTAAAAAGAAAGAAGAGAGCAAGGGCAGGATCGTCGGCGTAATAAAGAAACGCCGTAAGGCTCTGATGCTCGCCACAGCAGTAATTCTAGTAGTTGCGGTCTCAATTCCGTTTGCTTCGCGTTTCCTTGGCAGCGACGCACGATTGACCGAACTTACGGCACCGGGAAGCCAGATTTCGGACCCAATACCCGATGAAGAGGGTGGCCAGGGTGACGACGGATCGTTGGCGATGGTCGATGACGAAGAAAACGCCGAAATTAACGCCGAAGCGGGGCTCAAGGTCGAGGAAGTAGCCGAGACGACGGCCATGGCAAGCGCGCCCATGGAAGATAAAGCTGTTGAAATGACAAAGGCGGAAGACGCGACCAGTGTCTCCAGTGAAATGCCTGCTGCCACCGCCATGGTTTCCGAGACAGCCGCAGAAGATGTCGGATCGATGGCTTCCAAGGTTCCATCCGCAAAATCCGAAGAATCCAAGATTGCCGACAAGACGGACGGCGAAAACCAGCCAGATGTGATGGCTTCCAAGGCGGAAATTGAAGAAGAAACCACCAATTCGACGGTTTCCGGTTCGATGGAAGCGGCAAGCGAGATTGGAAGGGCGATTACGGTAGCGCCGATGCCGCCCGCCGAAGTCGGCAACATTGTTTTGCGGCAGGCAGCCGCCAAGGGAGATGGAAAAGCGCTGTTTGAAGTGGCGCGCAGATATACCGAGGGCGAAGGTGTCACTCGTGACCTGAGTGAAGCTTCAAAATGGTATGAACTCAGCGCAGGTGCCGATTATGCGCCCGGACAATACCGCTATGCGAATTTCCTGGAGAAGGGGCATGGCGGCAATTCGGATATAGCCGGTGCTGCCAAATGGTATCAAAAGGCTGCCGAGAACGGCAACGCCTTGGCGATGCACAATCTGGCAGTTCTTTATACTTCCGGACTTGTGGATGGCACGCCAAACATGAAGGCAGCAATCGACTGGTTCGAAAAGGCAGCCGCGCTTGGCGTCAAGGACAGCCAGGTAAATCTTGGCATCATCAATGCGCAGGGGCTTGGCCTGACGGCAGACCTTACCGAAGCCTATAAATGGTTCGCGATTGCGGCCAAGGGCGGCGATACGGATGCCGCCGGCAAACGCGATTCAATTGCCAATGCGATGCTGCCAGAAAAACTGGCGGAGGCGCGTGGTGCAGCCGAACTGTGGAAACCGGTTGCGCTTGATCCTGCCGCCAATGTTCCATCCATTCAGCCGGAATGGAGGAGCCTGAGCGGCAAGCAGGCCACGCTTACGGAAAAGGAAATGATCCTCAAGACGCAGCAATTGCTGGCTCAAAAGGGATTTGATCCAGGACCTGCTGATGGGTTGATGGGCGAGCGCACGCGCGAGGCCATCCGCTCGTTCAAGAAGCAGGCCGGCATGCCGGATGATGCCTCTGTGTCCGCCGAACTACTTAAACGTCTATCCGACGGATCTGCCTGATGGAATTTTGTTAAAGCTTCATGCATTGACAAACTGCCACCGCATCACGCATTAACCAGCAAAGAATGTCCGCACTGTTTTTCTGCGAACATCCACCAACAACTTTTTTTTCCTGGAGATGCCGGTGAGCATCTATCTTCCCATTGCGGAAATGTCGATCAACATCTTTGTTCTGTTTGGCATGGGTGCGGCTGTCGGTTTTCTGTCGGGTATGTTTGGTGTTGGTGGCGGCTTTCTGATGACGCCGCTCCTGATCTTCTACAATATCCCGCCGGCCGTGGCGGTTGCGACCGAGGCCAACCAGATTGTCGCCTCATCGGTTTCCGGCGCGCTGGCCCATTTGCGGCGCGGCAGCGTTGACGTAAAACTCGGAACGGTCTTGCTGGCCGGTGGTATCGTCGGCTCGTCGGCCGGTGTCTACATCTTTTCGTCGCTGCGCAGTGCTGGCCAGCTCGATCTGTGGATTTCCATCCTTTACGTGGTCTTTCTTGGTTCAATCGGCTCGCTGATGACAATCGAGAGCCTGCGCGCCATGCGCAAGGTAAAGAAGGGTGCGCCATCTGATCGGCGCAAACCCGGTCAGCACAACTGGATCCACGGGCTGCCGTTCAAGATGCGGTTTCGCAAGTCCAAGATCTATTTGAGCGCAATTCCGGTCTTGCTGCTTGGCATGCTCGTCGGTCTGCTGGCTGCAATCATGGGCGTTGGCGGCGGCTTCATCATGGTGCCCGCCATGATCTATCTGTTGCATGTGCCGACAAATGTCGTGATC
>JANQQM010000222.1 GCA_028289365.1 Salaquimonas sp.
ACCGATCTCGTCGGTCCGCCCGATCGCCGGGATCTCCGTCGACAGGTTGCCGCTCGCCAAATCGTTCATGGAACTGGTCATCGCGATCACCGGCCGCGAAATCGCACGGCCAATGATATAGGCCATGATCACGCCAAGAATCAGCGCCGCAGCCGCCACGATTTCCATGATCAAGACATAGGTTTCATTGGCAGCTTCCGCATCCGGTCCAAGCCGGTCTTGCTCAGCCTTGTTCTGAAGCTTGATCTGCTCCATCGAATTGGCAATTTCCGGCCCGATCTTGTCGAGCGTCCCGGTGATGACGCCGTTGCGCTCGAAAATGATGGCCGTAACGGACGTGAACGCGGTCTTGTATTGCTGCGCCAGTGTAAGAACCTCGGCCGCAAGTTGCTGGCGGGTCGGGTTCTGCAGCTCCGCTTTCATCTGCTCGGCATTCTTCGCGAAATCATTCAGTTCCTGATTCGCCCGATCGGCTGAGGATTTGGCGTTATCCACGAGGAACCGGTTGGAATAGAGCCGCGCCAGCAACAAATGGCGAAGCGTCTGTCCGGCAAGAAAACTCGCCTGCGGATCATTGTCTTCGAAAGCGCTGCGCATGATCTTGGTCAGGCTGCGCTCGGACTGCGGGCCGAACGAATTCATCTTGTCCACTTCGGCATTCCGCTTCGCGCGAAAATCAATGACCTTGTCGAAGTTACTATTGTAAATCGCGATCTGCGACGCCGCATGGTCGATCGCCTTGATGTGGTCCGGCGACTTCACCAACCCTTTCGCCTCCTCGATCAACTTCACGAGGGTATCGATACGGGAATTGACCGCATCCGCGGCTTTTTCGGACCCCTTGAGGATGTAGTCCTTCACCCCAAGCCGGGCCGTCAGCAGGTTGGCCTGGATACGCCCCATTTGGTTCGTCTGGCGCGCAATCGACCGATAATCCTTAAAGTTCGTGTTTGCATCGGTGAGACCGAGAAAGCTCTCGATGGCCACAGCCATCATACAGAGCATGACAAGGCCGAAGCCGAAGCCGATCTTCTTACCGACCTTCATATTTTGAAAAGAAAATCCCTTGGAAGCAGCTTTCTTACCCGGTGCGCTTGCACCCTCGATAGCCTGATCTTCTGCCTGATCTGGGCTTGCGCTATTCAATTCCGACGTCATGGCAATCACTCCAGTATTCCGAAACCGCACTCCCCGTCACTCCGTTCGACGAACCACAATCCTCGATCGCCGATAGCCGGACAGGTTCCAGAGCCGCTGGTCAAAACTGTTACGATTTCGGATTAATTTAAAACGACTCTGAGAAGATGCGTATTATCGACCCGAGGCGTTGAAATTCCGTAAATATATGATTTTACTAACTGATTTAGATTTTTCGTGGAACACAGAGTCAGTTCTTACAACTTTCTGTCGTTACAATTTCGATATAAACAAAAAGAAAACGGCCAATTGATTTCTCAATTGGCCGTCAGGGCAATTCATTAACAGAAGGTTCTATTAGCTTTTGACGCCGAGATTCTCCATGAATGTATTGATATGGCCTTGCAGCTCGTCGGACTTTGATGCCAGTTCGCCGGCGGCTCCAAGGGTATCCTTCGCCATGCGCTCCGTTTCGACCGACGCGTCGGAAACCTGATTGATGTTCTGTCCGACTTCCTGGGTCGCCGCGTTCTGTTGTTCAATGGCAGCGGCAATCGTGGACGTCACGCCATTCATTTCCTCGACTTTACTCGAAATCGATTGGGTCGCGTCCACAGCTGACCCGGTCTCGCTTTGGATATTCTCGATCTGCTGGCTGATATCCTCGGTCGCCTTCGCCGTTTGGTTGGCA
>JANQQM010000224.1 GCA_028289365.1 Salaquimonas sp.
GACATGAAGACACGTGTCCCTTCAAGCATCTCTTCATTGGCAAAGCCGCCAAAGGGTGGTGCTTCGGACTGAGCCTGCATCAGTTCCGATTTGCGCAGCACCGGCAATTCGGCAAGCGCCTCGCGCGAGTTCACGAAGGCTGGATCAATTCCTGCCAGCCGATTGCTCCAACCGGGAATATTGGCGGAGATGTCCGCCAGAAATCCGGGAAGACGGTCAAATAGTTGTCGTTCCCGGACTTTGGGATCGACGGTTTCAGCATTGTCAAAAAACCTGGTCATTTTCGCATTCCGTATTCGTGGGGTGATACGTGGTCATGCAAATTGCAGATCGGTGGTGGCGCGGATGTCCTTGAACTGTGCAATCGCCCGAATGATCCGCTCCGGTTCTGCATCGAGCGTGCTTAAATCCATGGTGAATTCCGGCTGGTTGCCCTTGCGTTCGGCGATTTCCTGGGCATACCAGAAATAAACGTCGAGCATGTATTCGTCCTCGGTCCGGCGCAGGGTGATATCGCGAATTTGTTCCCAGGGAATTGTCTCAGGCGAATAGCGAGCATCAAACAGGCCGGTAGGGCGCACCGCAACAATCACTTCCTGGCGGAAAAAACGGATCAGCATCGAGGCTGACAGCATGGCAAAGAAGACCAGTGCGGCAGCAGCGGTCCAGAACATTCTGCTTGCCTGATCGAGCGCACCGGTCATCATCCAGGTCAGCCCGGCAACCATGAGGGTAATCGCCGTTGCGACAATCAACGCCGTACGAAACTTTGTCGTCGAATAGCGAAACTGGGCCATGGTTGGAACGCTTATCGGCATGGGCAATCATGCAAGCCAGCGCTTGCGCCGTTTGTAGTGTTTCACATCACGGAAGGATTTGCGACCCTCGCCGCCTATTCCGAGATAAAATTCCTTCACGTCCTCGTTTTCACGCAGGGTCTTGGCCTCGCCATCCATGACAATGCGGCCGGATTCGAGAATATAGCCGTAAGTGGCATATCTGAGCGCAATATTGGTGTTTTGCTCTGCCAGCAGGAACGACACTGCTTCCTTCATGTTGAGATTGCTGACGATGTCGAAAATCTCTTCCACAAGCTGGGGCGCAAGCCCCATGGACGGCTCATCCAACAGAATGGTTGACGGTTTCGACATCAATGCTCGGCCAATTGCGCACATCTGTTGTTCGCCACCCGAGGTATAGCCAGCAAGGCTCTTGCGGCGCTCCTTCAAGCGCGGAAAATAGCTGTAGACCTTTTCCAGGTCTTGGGCGATCGCGGCGCGGCCATCCTTGCGGGTAAATGCGCCGGTCATCAAATTTTCCTCAATTGTCAGATGGCCGAAGCAATGTCTGCCCTCCATGACCTGGATACATCCCCGTCGTACCAGTTCGCTTGGTGACAGTGACTGAATCTCCTCGCCCTCGAACAGGATATTGCCCTTGGTGACTTCACCGCGTTCGGCATGCAGCAGGTTGGAAACCGCTTTCAGCGTCGTGGTCTTGCCGGCGCCATTGGCGCCCAGAATTGCCACGATACCGCCTTTGGGTACCGTCAATGAGACGCCCTTGAGCACGAGGATGACGTGATTGTAGATCACCTCGATATTGTTGACTTCGAGTAGCGGTGCCGTTGTTGCCTGGGTTTGCAGCATCACAGTTCCAATGAAGTTTCTTGTATGGCCGGAGCCGGCGAAACCCGCCAGCTCCGTTTTCAAACGCCTAGTTACAGCGCATTTCGATGTTGTTTTCCTTGGCAAATGCCATAGAATCATCAGCAATCAAGGGATCGACGACTTCCCTGTCTGCTGCGACAAAGTCTGTGATCAATGACCATTTCTTTGCCGAAGCATCCCATTGCTGGATTGCTCCCAATCCCGGTCCTCCGTGATTCTCGCAGGAAACATTGACCTCCGGCCCGAAATTCGGAATTCCAAGTTCCGCCATGCGGGCATTTGTAAGCTGAAGTGCTTCCATTCCGTCACGCATGTCGGCAGATGTGATATCTGCCTTACCAGAGATTTCCTGTGCCTTGCGCACAGCTTCAACGGCCAACATGGCAGCATACAGCCCGCGGTTATACAACACTGTGCCA
>JANQQM010000026.1 GCA_028289365.1 Salaquimonas sp.
AACCGGGCACGGTCTCCGGTCATCCGGTCGATCAGGCAGATGGCCTCGATTTCGACCAGATAGGTCATGGAAATCGTGATCGCCATGATCACCAGCGAAATATCGAGAAACAGGCCCAAACGGCGTTTTATCGGTGATTTGTCTCTCCAGTCGCGCCACATGGAATGCTTCAGGGCGACGATCAACATCATCAATGCAAAGAAAACCGGATAGAACCATTCGAATGAAAATTTGCGGAGCTTGGCTCCGTCCCATCCGGTAATGGACGCCACCAAATTGTCATATCCAGGGATGCCGGGAGTCGAGTTGAGCAGCCCAAAAATCACCATGCCTACTGAAAGCCAGTAGAGAATCTTGAGTGAGATGCTTGGCTGATCTGTGTTTTTGTCCGACTCGCCGGTCATGATTGCCCCCTAAGTGCAAATCAGCCGGGCAAACCCAATGCCCGGCTGAGCTTTACCAGGTTATTTCGCGCAATCGGGTATCGTATAGCCGGCTTCCTCCCAGGCCGCGACAGCGCCGGGGTGGTATTTCAGTGGGTTGTTGCCGCACATATCCGTCAATGCGATATCCGTCTCACCATGCCAGGTCCCGGGCATGAATGGTGCCTTGGTATGATAAATCGATTCGATGTTTTCGATGAAGGCGGCAGTTAGTGCCTTGGCCAGATCGAAGTCCATGTCGACGTTCACGATGTCTGCGCCCACGGTGCCGGGTCCGCGGAATGTATCATCCTCTGATACAACGGTTACGCCTTCTCCGTAGCCCATGTCAGAGATCGGCATCGTGACCGGAACCGTACCCGGGAGATTTCCGACTTTCTGGAATGCCTCGCCGTCATATACAGACTTCGGTACGGAGAAAATCGTCATGGCACCGGAAGCAAGCGCAGCAGTTACCCGAGGGTCCGGAAATGACATTGGCAATACCATGGCGTCTGCCGATCCGTCCTGAATTGTTTTTACGGCCTGGCCCCAGTTCACCTGTACGCCTTCATATCCGCTACCTTCTTCGAGGCCGGTATTCACCTTGATCAGAAGCCTGGCATTGGTTAGCGCTGCACCGCGGGGTGGACCGTTGTAAATGGTTTTGCCTTCAAGCCCGTCCCATCCGCTGATATTTGCGCTGTCATAGGCAAAAAGCCCTTGTACGGAAATGCGATAGGTGTAAAGCACTGAAAGGTTCGCCGCCAATTTGGCGCCTTCTTCAGCGCCCAGGCCTGCATAGGGCCCCAAACCCTTCGACAGCAGGAAGGGAAGAATGAACGGCGCGGCAGCAATGTCGGTCTTGCCTTCGGCCACGTTTTGAACCGAGTTTGTCAGCGTTTGACCCGACGAGACCTGGACATCTGCGACGCCAGCCTTCTTGGCCGCCTCGGATAGTGCAATGATGGAAATACCGGGCGTTGTATTTGGCGCTGCAGTTTCAGCGGTTAGAATGCTCTGAGCGTGGGCGCCGGTCGCCATTAGCATGGCAGCGGCAATTCCCGCGAGATACTTGATTGACATTTTTTCCTCCCTGGATGTTATTTTTCTAATAGACAAGGTTGCGCAGCCGCGATTGAATCGCAAGTGCCCATCATGTTTATTGATACCGCTCGCCCTTGAATCCGATTATGACGCCGGAATGGAAGTAAATTCAATGCCGAAACTGAAGCTGTTTGTTGCGCCAGGTACCTGTGCAAGAGTTGCCACGATTGCGCTGGAGGAAATCGGCGCGCCTTTCGAGACCGAACTTGTGCGAATCGCGGCAAATCAACAGAACTCTCCGGAGTTTCTCAAGCTGAACCCGAAAGGAAAGGTTCCGACACTGCTGATTGATGATGTCCCGTTGACCGAGAATGTAGCGATACTGAGCTGGTTGAATACGCTATTTCCGGATGCCGGACTGTTACCCAAGACATCAGATCCGTTCGATGCCATAAATCAGACTGCAGATCTTGCCTTCCTCTCTGCTACAGTTCACCCAACGGCAACGCGTATTACCATGCCGATAAAATTCATGATTGACGGCGAATTGTCGTTCGAACAGGTTCGTCCCAAAGCCAAGGAAGCAATGACGCCGATCATGAACATGATCGAAAAGCGGCTCGAAGACGGCCCCTGGTGGTATGGCGAAGACTGGTCAGTAGTCGATGCCTATCTGTACTGGGTCTGGTCCCGTATCACGAGTTTTGGTTTTGCCGATGATGACTACCCGAATCTCCGTCGTCATTTCGAGCTCAGCAATCAACGTCCGGCTGTCGAGCGGGCGATGAAGTTGGAAGCGAAGAATGTAGAGATCCTGAAATCAGAAGGGCTTTTCCGGCCACCGCGCTAGCAGAACCAAGGTACCCGGTCCAAACTATTTCGTTGGCGTTTGCTGAAAGAGAAAATAACACAGGACAGTCAGGACCAGCAAAAAGCCGCCTGTTGAAGCGAATACTAGAGAATAATCATTGTTATAGGCAAACAACACACTGCTGATAGCCAGTCCGATCGTTCCGCCCATCATCTGGCTCGTCATTGAAATACTGCCTCCCTGGCCGTGTTTGCTTTCGGGGAGCGAAGCCATAATGGCAGTTTGGGTGGGAACGAAGAGGAACGGGAAGGCAATGCCTGCTATGACCAACCCGAATGAAAAATAGACAATGTCACCATCTGACGTTGACAGGCTCATCAAAGCCAGTGCGACGGTTAAACCGAAGAGCCCACCCGTCACCAAGAGGCCGGGTGGATGTTGGTCGGTGAGTTTCCCGCAAATTGGTGCCACGAACGGTTGAGATATCGCAGACAGCATTACGAACAGACCGGCTTTGAGCGGCGAGAATCCAAGCACCTCCTGCGCATAGAGCGCTGCAAAAACGAAGATTGGCATTTTTGAGTACTGGGCTGCCAGGATTGCCAAATTCGAGGCCGAAAATGCCGGAAACCTGAACAATTCGACATTGATCAGCGGGGCAGTGAGGCTCAATTCCAGGCGAACGAACAAAGCCAGCAAAATCGCTCCGGCGATGAGAAGCCCCAAAACAATCATCGAGCTCCATCCCCAGACGCTGGATTGCATCAGGGCAAAGACGATGCAGAAAATTGATGTAGCCAGAAGCGCTAGCCCGGACCAGTCGATTTTGGGTGGTACTGGTCGATCCACATCGCGCCAGGACAGGGCTGCCACGACTGCGATGACGACCGTGAGCGGTGGATTGATCCAGAATATCCAGCGCCACGAAAGAAGGTCAGTCAACAAGCCACCGACCAGCGGACCGGCAGCGAGAAAAATTGTACCAATACCGCCACCGATACCAATCGCCAATCCGCGTTCCTTGGGCGGGAATGTCATTGCAGTCATGGCGACGAATAGCGGGAAGATTATTGCCGCTCCCAAACCCTGAACGGCTCGAGCAAAAAGAAGAACTTCTCCGGTCGGCGCAAATCCGGCAAGCGCAGAACAGAGGCCGAAGATGGCAAGGCCAATCAGGAACACCGGCAGCATTCCAAACTGATCGCCGAGTTTGCCGCCTACGGCAACGAAACAGGCGAATACCAGGAGATAGGCGTTTACCACCCAATGCGCCTGGTTGTCTGACAAGTTCAGTTCGGTTTGAATAGTCGGCAGTGCGATGCCGACAACGGTTTCGTCCAGAAGCACCAGACCCAAAACGCAGCTGACAGCAGCCAGTAGCCACCATTTGCGATTTTGTTCCGTGATTGGGTTCATTTTACCTTTGGTGCAAAACTGATTGATGATTTTTTTAGCGCGACGAACTGTTGTCTATTGTTAGAGTAATCAGTCACTTTGAGCAATTTGGTGGTAGCAATCGCGCGTGATTGTCAGTCTTTGAGGGTCAGATTATTGACTGGGGGTTAGCAATCTGTTTGCCGCACAAATACTCTTTTACCGTTCAAAATAAAATTGTAGGGTCGAAGGGTTATGAAAGCGTTTCGTACTGTACTTTTAAGTCTTTCTGTATTCTGTGTTGCCGTCCTGTTGGCGGCATGCAGCGATTCCTCTTCCGGCGTTGCGCTGGGAACCCTTGAACGCGACCGGGTTGCGCTTACCGCGACGGCTGACGAGGTGATCACCGAACTACCGGTGCCCAGGGGCGAATATGTCAGCAAGGGCACGGTGCTGGTACAATTGGACAACAGGGCACAAAAAGCGGAAGTCGAACGGCGTGTCGCGGAAGTCGCGTTGGCTCAAGCCAATCTGGATGAAAAGAGAGCCGGTCCGCGACCCGAAGATATCGCACAGGCGAGGGCGCAAGTTGCTGCTTCCCAGGCAAAGGTCGTCGAGACGGAAACGGCATTCGAACCCTTTGCACAGCTGGAAAGCACCGGTACGACCAGCGAAGCAAAATTCGATGTTGTCTTGTCCGCCCGCGATGTTGCTCGCGCTGAACTAGCAAAAAACCAGGAAAACCTGAACGAGTTGCTAGCCGGTTCGCGGATTGAGGACATTCAAAAAGCGGAAGCCGAACTTGGCATCGCCGAAGCCAATCTGAAATTTGCCGAAAAGGTTCTGGACGATCTGTCGGTCAAGGCGTCCAGGGATGGTTGGCTAGACAGTCTGCCCTGGAATCTTGGTGAGCGGGTGACATCCGGAAGCCCGGTGGCCGTGATGCTTGCGGGCGATGCGCCCTATGCCAGGGTCTATGTGCCGGAACCGCATCGCGTCAAGGTCAAACAAGGCGACAAGCTGATGATCCAGGTTGACAGCGTGGATGACCCAATTGAGGGGGAGGTCCGGTGGATTTCTTCCGATCCGTCCTTTACGCCTTATTACGGTCTCAACGAGGATGACCGGGCTCGGCTAATGTATCTGGCTGAAGTTCAGCTTCCCGATAGCGCTTCAGAACTTCCAACTGGCGTACCGGTTCAAATCAAACTCCCATGAGTGCATCTTCCGCCGCCACAATCGCAGTCGATGCCAAGGGCATCAGCAAGAAGTTCGGTGACTTTACCGCCGTCAACAATCTTGACCTGTCGATTGAGGAAGGCACCATTTACGGGTTTCTGGGCCCGAATGGCTGCGGCAAGACGACGACCATGCGGATGCTGACCGGATTGCTGACGCCCACGAACGGCTCCATCGAGGTGTTGGGCCTTACCCTTCCCAAGCATGCGGAAGAATTGCGTTTTCGCATTGGTTATATGACCCAGACATTTTCGCTCTACAAGGATTTGACGGTCGAGGAAAATCTGAAATTCGTATGCGATATCTACGGATTAAACAGTCGAGAGCGCAAAACCCGCATGACCGATCTTGTCGATCGCTACAATCTTGGCGATATTGCGGACCGCTTTTCAGGAAAATTGAGCGGTGGGCAGCGTCAACGGCTTGCACTGGCAGCAGCTGTTGTTCAGAAGCCCAAGCTATTATTTCTTGATGAGCCCACATCGGCGGTTGATCCGGAGAGCCGTCGCGACTTCTGGGAGCAGCTTTTCGACCTGAGTGATGCCGGTACCAGTATCGTCGTGTCGACCCATTTCATGGATGAAGCCGAGCGTTGCCACAAGATTGCCATTCTCGATGCCGGCGTGAAGCGGGCGGACGATTCGCCGACAGTCTTGATGGATAATCTCGGTGCCGCAGTTCTGCAGATCGACGGGAACAACTTGCGGCAATTGCGCGAAGATCTCATCAAACTGCCCGAAGTGGTATCCGCAGCACAGATCGGATCGAGATTGCGGGTACTGGTATCGCAGGACGTTGCCGATCCGGAGAAATGGTTCAGCAAACTCACCGTCAAACATGCCGCAACACATGCTGAAGTTGTTCGCCCCAACCTTGAAGATGTGTTTGTCATCAAGACGAGGAAACAGGGATGATTGCTTCGCTCCGCCGCATATTCGCGATCATGAACAAGGAACTGGTGCAGTTACGGCGCGACAAGGTGACGTTTGCGATGATCGTGATGATACCGCTCATCCAGCTTGTCCTGTTCGGCTATTCCATCAATACCAAAATTCGTGATATTCCCGTCGGCGTGGTTGATCAAAGCGGGTCAGCGGTCGGCCGGGTACTGGTGAGTGTGGTTGAAGCGACTGGTGTCGTAAAATTCACCGGTTTTTATACCTCGATCGAGGAGGCAGAAGCATCTGTACGTAATGGCACCGTGCGGGCGGTTCTGGTCTTACCGGAGGATCTGACTTACCGCCTCGTTAGAAGCCCGAGCGTCAACAAGGGATTGCCGCCTTCCACACAGGAAGAAACCAGCCGGCCGGTCGGCCAGTGGATTGTTGATGGGACCGACACGGTCGTGTCGGGCGCAATTCAAAGCCTGCGTAACATGCCGCTGACGGAACTGTTCCATGACCCGCCAAACCGCAACACGGCAACCTTTGAGGTCGCGCTTTTTTACAATCCGGAGCAGCGATCGGCGGTGAACACGGTGCCGGGCCTTGTCGGGATCATCCTGACCATGACGATGATCCTGTTTACCTCTGCCGCGATTGTTCGTGAGCATGAGCGCGGCAACATGGAAATGCTGATTACGACGCCGGTAAAATCACTGGAGCTGATGATCGGCAAGATCACCCCTTACATCTTCATCGGGTTGATCCAGGCCAGCATCATCCTGGCGCTAGGATATTTGCTCTTCGATGTGCATTTCTGGGGGAACCTGCTTAGCCTGTTCTTCGGCACCTTGTTGTTTATCGGGGCATGTCTGTCGGTGGGGCTGGTTCTTTCCACCCTGGCGACAACCCAGCTTCAGGCGATGCAGATGATGGTTTTCATTCTCATCCCCTCGATCCTGCTATCGGGATTCATGTTTCCCTATGAGGGCATGCCGATTGAAGCGCAGTATATCGCCGAGGGACTACCAGCCACACATTTCATGCGGATTGTCAGAGGGGTCACGCTCAGAGACGCCACGCTTCTCGAGATGCCCTATGACGTATTGTGGCTGGCAGGGTTCTTTATAGTTGGTCTTGCGATAGCAGCCCTAAGGTTCAAGAAACGGCTGGATTGACGTCAATTTTGGCTGCTAGTCAGTCTTCCGGCGCTAGCCCAATTTAGGTGCACATTGAAGAAATTGCGGGTACCGGCAAATTCTGGTACTTCCCGCAAGAATAATTGCGTCAGCAAATTCCCGGTGGCGATACAATGACACTCGAAGTTTGGACCCTCTATGTCGTGGCTGTGCTTGCCTTGATGAGCACTCCTGGGCCAAGCCAACTTCTCATGCTGGCGAATAGCGGAGCGCATGGTCTCCGGCGGGCTCTGTCCACTGCTGCAGGCGATCTTAGTGCCAATGCCTTGCAGATGCTGGCGGCTGGCCTCGGATTGGCGGCAGTCCTTTCGGTGACCGGCGCTGCCCTCAATGTCATCAAATGGGCAGGTGTTGCCTACCTCATTTGGCTTGGTATTCGCATGATAAGGCGCGCGAAACCGGATGATCCCAAGCTGAAGCAATCCCAACCCGCGGTGTCGTTGCAAAATCTATGGATGCAGGGGTTTTTCACTTCTGCCGCGAACCCAAAGGCAGTGGTTTTCTTTGCAGCCCTTTTCCCGCAGTTCATTTCACCGGAAAGCGCATTTTGGCCGCAGTTCCTGATCCTGTCGGCGACCTATGTTGTCCTGGACGGTTTATTCTTGTCTGCTTACGGCTTCAGCGCCAGCTGGATTGCCAAACGTTTCAAGGGCGCGGCCAAGGTCTGGATCGAGCGGATCGGCGGAACTTTCATGATCGTCGCCGCAATCCTTCTGGGGTTAAAATCAATTGCTCAAAGATGAATTGAAGCTTTCTTTGTATTCATCCTAAAGGCGATCAATTTCTCGACTGATATCCAATTGCCAATGATTCAAAAATATCCTAACCTGAACTTGGTTCGCTAACAGGAGAAGGTTGCAATGAAGAAAATAATAATAGTAATCGCGTCAGTTCTTGCGCTTTCTAGCTGCACGACGACCCAACAGGGCGCAACGATTGGCGGCGTCACCGGTGCAGCCATCGGCGCAGCCGCAACTGGCACCGCAGGCGGCGCAGTTGTAGGTGGGCTTATTGGCGGAACTGCCGGAGCATTGATCGGCAGGGCAGCGGCACCTAACACGTGTATCTATCGGAACCAATGGGGTTACCGCTACTACGCGCCTTGCCCCTAATAAGTCTGATTTAGCCTAAGACAGATTATTCTGGACGTTTTTCGACATGGCGGCGAATGCCAGCCGCCATGTTGTTCGCATTGGTTTTGTCAGGTAGGCGTTTCTGATTGATCGTGATCGACGAAGGCTTTCTTTGCCGCGGCAATTCCATTCATAAATGCGGGAACCCCGGCATAAGCAGTCATTTGCAGGATGATTTCGACTATCTCTTCGCGGCTTACGCCCACCTGCAATGCCGCTCGAATGTGAAACTCCAGCTGGGACGGTGCAGTGCCCATGGCCGTCAACGCGGCTACGGTCAACATTTCCCGTGTCTTCAGATCTAATCCGGGCCTGTCGAGCACATCTGCAAAAGCGAACCCAAACACAATCTCCAAAAGGTCTGGTGAGATTGCGTCAAGGCTTTCGCTGATTGGGCCGGGTGCTCGAGCATCGAGCTTGCCAAGGATCTCCAATGCCCTTTCGCGCCGGGTTGGAGGCGGTGATTTCGTCATGCACTTGCTCCTTTTTCTGCATTGGCCGGTGACGCGGAAAAACGCACGGCGCCCGAAGGGAATACACTACCGAATATTCTGCAATGCATCGACCTTGCCTGCTCCTATTTGCAATCCTGCAAAAGTTTCCTATCTACATCGTGAAGTGGTGACCGGTGTTCAATTTGAGCCATGCGTCACTTGCACCCCGAAAATCATAAGAATCATGGAGGCAAGAATGCTTACCGACCCGCCTGTGCGGCTTGTGGATGATGAAGACCGTGGTGGCTGCCGCTACCTTCTGCCAAGCGAAGCCAAAGATGGAACGCATCATTGGTGTGGAGAAAAGAAGCGCGAAGGTTCTTCCTATTGCCAGGAGCACTACGATATATGCCATGCGGTGATCATTGGTGAAAATCGCAAGCGCGCGGCCTGAAGCTGCAATTCAGGTCTGACGGAACCGGCTAGTCAACGCCTGCCGAGACAGGCCGGCATGAATGTCGCGTTCAAATCTTACTAACTGCAGGTTCACAGAACTATTCGGGTGTAACGATCAGTTCCGGCAAGTCCTGTTTGGCGATTATGCGGATAAGGTGCGCAATATCGTTGAACAGGGATGCATGGACCGAACTCTGACGCCAGGCCAGGGCGATTGATCTGCGAATGTTGGAGATGTTGAGGTCAAGAACCTTAAGCTCGTCCCGGGTGCCGATTTCCGAGCGGATATAAAGGGCCGGCAGGAAGGCAATGCCCACGCCCATACCGACCATCAGCCGGAGTGTATCCAGACTCGTGCCTTCATAATCCCGTAACAGGGTTGCCCCAAACACGTCGCATAGCCGTGTAACCTGGTCGTGCAGGTGGTGCCCGCTTTCCATGGCCAAGACACGCTCTGATTTTAGATCATTTTTGGTAACAGCTTTATTTGAAGCCAGATTGTGGTCGGGTGCGCAAACCAGCCGCAGCGGTTCCTCGAACAGTTTCTGAATTACCAGATCCGACCGGGTGATCGGCATTGGGACAATGGCAAGGTCATGCTTGCCAGACAGCAATTGCTGCGCAAGCGAGACGGGTTTCTCCTCTCTCACATAGAGGTTCATTGATGGATATTCCGCATGCAGTTTTGGAACGATATGCGGAAGCAAATACGGGCCCAGCGTCGGCGGAACGCCAAGCCGTATGGTTCCCTCAAAGCCATTAGCCGATATGTGGGCCAGGTCCTGGATGTCCTGAACACCTCGAAGTACGTCAATTGCTCTCGCCGCGACTTCACGCCCAAGTGGCGTCAGCATCACGCCGGAATGGCTGCGTTCGATAAGCGCCACGCCGAGTTCTTTCTCCAAATGCTGCAGTTGAACGGAAAGCGTCGGCTGTGTGACGTTCATTCGCTCCGCGGCACGCCGGAAATGCAGTTCCTGCGAGAGCGCTACGAGATATTCAAGCTGCCTTAGGGACGGCACGGAAATCCTCCGGTTCTACATTTCAAGTAATAGATAAATTCTATTGATATTCGGTGATATTTCAATTGGCGTCAATCGCTTGCGGTATCCATATCCGGTCTGTGAACACTGACAGGAGATCAATTCATGGGAATTCTTGAACTTATCGTCTTGATTGCGGCAAGCCCCGTGATCGCCGTTCTTGTGTATGGCGCGTGGGAATTCTCTGCCGAGTCGTGAACCGACACCTTTTGACCTGGCCATGCCCTGGCCGATGCTAATCGCAATTTATGAAAGGCAAAAATTATGAACATCAATCATCTTTTCGAACAATTTATTCAGCCCGGAAAGCAAGCGGCAGCGCCTGGTTCAGGCCATTCGTCCGCGCAGGATCATCCGACTAATGGGGCCGGCATGGTTGAGAAACTGACTACCGGTACGGCCGGCGGATTTGCCGGTGGACTTGCTGCGGGCGGCTTGCTCGGCGCTTTAATCGGCAACAAGAAAATGCGGAAAACGGCTACGAAGATGGCCGGCGGCGCCGTTGGATATGGCGGTTCGGCAATTCTTGGAGCGTTGGCCTTGAAGGCCTATCAGAACTGGCAAACCAACAAGGGTCATCCGGAGAATGATGCGGGACCTGCACCAAAGCATTCGGTGCCGATTACCCCTGAAAAATTCGATCCGATCCGCAATGAGGATGCTACGGGGCAACCCCTGCAACTCACCTTGGTCAAGGCGATGATCGCTGCTGCAAATGCAGACGGCCACATCGATGGCAAGGAGCAGGCTGCCGTGTTCGATGCGGTTGAGCGAATGGATCTGGACAGTGATTCCAAGGCTGTCATCTTTGATGTCTTGCGCAATCCGCCGACCATCACGCAAATTGCCAGCCATGCCGAAGGACTTGAGCAGGCAAGCGAGATTTATCTGGCTTCCCGTCTGGCAATCGATCCGGATCATCCCTCCGAGAAGCGTTACCTGAAGGATCTTGCCAAGGCGATGAAACTACCTGCCGGATTGGTTCAGGAGATCGAAGCGCAGTTTGAACCCGAGCCCGCGCCTAAGATGAAGGCCAATGAAAAACGGTTCGGACGAAAAGGCAAAGTAGGCCTGGAGCCTGCCTTGTAACACGCGCTGATCAGATTTGTGGTGTTCCTGCGGAAGGGAACCGCCAAAGTCTATCAGCGACGTCCCCTATATTGAAACACTCGCAAGCCGCGCAGAAATGCGCGCCTTTTTTTATATGCGTCAAGAACTTCGGATATCAGCGTAATCAGTCGCATATTATTAGTCGTTATTATCTTTCAAAATCATAATATTGATTGTTTTTTTCTATCAAATATTGATGTAGAATCGATTGGAAAATAACGGACGATCCTCCCATATTTTTACTAGACGCCACGAAATGTCGATATCCGTTTTTCGGGGCAGCGCGAATAAAAATGGAGGTAATTCATGGATATAGTCGCCATTGTAATAACCCTAGCTGCAATTGCAGCTGTTGGCTGGGTATTCTACGATTTCAATCATAGATCGAAGAAAACGTCAGATCCGCCTTCCGGCACCACAGACGGGACCTATCCAAAGACACCGTATCAGGCGCCGGCGGAGTAACGCGACAAGCGCAAACACCCAATGTGTCTTTGATCCCCACTCAATCCTCCGCAGCCGTATTTGAAACGGTCGCGGGGGATTGCGGCATTTAAGGTGTAATGCAAGGTCAGCGTTTGATCTGACCATCTTCTGCCGTATTGGGATCACATCAGAATGTACCTTGAGTAGTCACCAGTTTCGCCAGGACTAACCCCCGTCACGCTGGCATGTTGTCTTCTGATCCATCGAAACATAGATAAGAGTGTAAGAGACCAGACCAGAGTAGGTGAATGGCGGATCTCAATGCGATTTCTACCCGCCTTCCGGCGGGCGGCGGCGAATTCAAGCTGGAACGACTGACAATTGGCGTGTTCCCGAATGATCAGCCGACGCACTGCTTCAGCCTCGGTAAGGACAAGGCTGAGAACATACCCTTGATGGCGAACCAGGGCTGGATACTCCCACCGGAAGCGACTGGCATTTGCACCTATGACGCTCCGCTGGAAGTGATGATGGTCGAAGTCGCACCGCGCGTGCTCTCGGAGGTCGGCATGGCCGATCCCAGAAAAATTGCGCCGGTAGTGGGGGACATCGATCCGCTGACGCTGGAACTGGCAATGAGTGCCGAGAATTTCAACAAAGGCGGCACGCTTTACAAGGAAACCATGCATCGGGCGCTGGCAGTTCAGCTTTCAAACACGCTACAATCTCATGACAGGGTTCGAGTGATCGAGGATATTCGTTTGCGGCGGGTCGTGGACTACATTCATGACAATCTGGCTGAGGACCTGACCCTGGAATCGATGTCAAACCTGGCAGCCATGAGCGGCTATCATTTCAGCCGTGCCTTCAAGGCGGAAACCGGCAAGAGCCCGCTGCAATATGTGATTGCAGAGAGAATTTCCCTGGCGCAGGTGCTTTTGAAGACGACAAGCCTGACGGTATCGGAAATCTGTTTCAGGACCGGTTATAATGACGTGTCGCGGTTCGGACAGCACTTCAAACGGGCGACCGGGACGACGCCAGCGAAATTCCGCTCCGGATAGACTTTCAATCCAAACAGCAAGATTCGCATAAAGTCGCGCAATTTTCGCGCGTTTTTTGGCGTGCCCATTCCACCATCTTGGTGACATGGCACCGGACGAATGAGCAGCCAATCCAATTTCCGGTGCAAAGGAGAACCAAGATGAAGACATTTATCCTTTCAGCGCTGGCTTCAGCCCTGATAGCTTCAACCGCCTTTGGTGCCGACGTTCAGACACGCAAAGTCACCTTTGAAAATGAAGGCTCGAAACTCGTTGGTACGCTCTATCTGCCATCCGGCCATAAATCGGGCGACAAATTGCCCGTTGTCGTCGTGACTGGTGCCTGGACGTCGGTTGAAGAGCAAATGCCGGCGAACTATGCCCGGGAAATGGTCGAGCGGGGTTTTGCCGCTTTCACCTTCGATTTCAGGGGATGGGGGAAATCCGGTGACCTACCGCAGAGCGCCCGATATGTTGAAAAGCCTGATGCAAAAGCGTCCGATATCCGCAAGGCGATACAGCATGTGGCGACTTTACCCGAGGTGAACAGTTCGGAAATTCACGGCCTGGGTATTTGTGCCTCGGCCGGTTACATGGTCGATGCCGTTTCGGGCAATCCGCTCGTGCAGAGTGTTGGTCTGGTCGCTCCATGGCTTCAGAACCAGGAAATCGTCGAAGCCGTCTATGGCGGTGAAAAGGGCGTTGACGGTCTGATTGCAGTTTCCCGAACCGCTGAAGCCAAGGGTGGCGAGATCATTCCTGCGGCCGGTCCGGAAGGCGCTACAGGTGTGCTGATGCCGATCGGCGGTTATTACTACGAGGCCGAGCGCGGCGCGATCCCCGAATATGACAACAAGTGGAACAATGCCGGTTGGGAAGGCTGGCTCACCTATCACCCTGCTGACAATCCGCAGCGATTGGACAAGCCGTTAGCCATTGTTCATTCCGAAAGTGCGGCTATTCCGCAGGGCGTGAAGACCTTCATGTCGGGATTTGCAGGAGAGGCAACACTGCAATGGCTGGAAGATGTGAGCCAGTTCGATTTCTACGACAATCCTGAAGATGTCGAACGAGCATCGGACGTTGTCGCCGACCATTTCCGTGCAAATACGAACTAGTTTGCCTCAACTCACAAATCGGGGCGTTGCGAGATGACGCGGCGTCCCGAAGCCAGATTGAATTCGGAGAAAGCAAGATGATCACGAAATTCCTCGCAGTTACAGCAGCGGCAAGCCTCTTCGCGGGCGTTGCAATGGCAGACCAGACCGAAATCAACCGGTCGATAACCGATGTGGCAGCAGGTGCTGATCGCCATGATTGGGACCGCGTTCGCGGTGCCTTTTCCGAAACGGTAACTACTGACTATACCGGCCTGTGGGGTGGTGAGCCGATTACACAATCAGCCGATGAATTGGTGGCCGGTTGGTCGGGATTTCTGCCGGGGTTTGATGCCACCCATCATATGGTCACTAACCATACGATTACGGAAGTGGATGGTTCAAAGGCAAAGGCAGAAGCTGATTTTACCGCGACGCACCGGATTGACGACAAGCATTGGACGCTTGGTGGCCGGTACAGCTATGAGCTTGTTCGATCGGATGGCAGATGGCTTATCACCTACCTGGAAATGATGCCGCTCTGGGAGACCGGTGATCGCGGTTTGGTCACCTTGGCCGGTGAACGGGCGGTGAAGAAGAACTAAAACTTGTCCTAGGTGTTCACCGAACCGCCATCGACAACCAGGGTCTGGCCGGTAACGAAATCACTGTCGCCGGAAGCCAGGAAGATCAAGGCTCCGATCAGATCCTGCGGCAGCCCATCCCTTTGAATGGCGCGCGACGCGATGACTTTCTCGCGGGTTCCGGCGAGGTGGTCTTCATTTTCCAGGATGCTGCTGGACATCGTCAGGCCGGGGGCAAGCGAATTGACGCAGATTCCGCTTGGGCCTAGTTCCCTAGACAGGGCGCGCGTCATGGCGGTGATCGCGCCCTTTGAGGCAATGTAGTGCAGCATGTTGGGCAGGCCCTTATAAACAGTGCCTGACGTTATATTGATGATCTTGCCGGAGCCGCGTTCTTCCATCATCGGTCCGATTGCCCGGATCATGTTGAAGGTACCGCGCACATTGGTCGCCATTACCTTGTCCCACAAATCCGGTTCGATTTCGTCGTAACGCTGCATTTCAAGCGAGGCGTAGACCGCAGCATTGTTGACAAGTATGTCGGGTGCGGTGCCGGGCTCGCTGGTCAGTTCGGCAAGCTTCCGGCATTGATCGGGGTTGCTGATATCGGTCTTGATGTACTTCCCATTCACGTCGCGCGCCAAATCGGTACCGTCGGCGATGTCGGCGATAATCACCCTTGCGCCTTCTTGGCTCAGTGCATGGGTAAATTCTGCGCCCAACCCCTTGGCGCCACCCGTTACGATCGCAACTTTGTCCTTGAGGCGGCCCATGTTCAACCTGTCGGCAACCGGCCGAATTCGGCATAGATATGTTTGGTTTCCATGAAGTCGGTCAATCCTTCAAGGCCGTGCAATCTGCCCATACCGCTTTCGCGATAGCCGCCGGTCTCGGCTTCGGCGAATAAGCGATTGTGGCAATTGATCCAGACCGTACCGGATTTGAGGGCCCTGGCGATACGCCGGGCGCGATCGTGGTTGTTAGTATGTACGCTTGCAGCCAGGCCGTATCGCGTTGCATTGGCGCTGACGACCGCTTCTTCCTCGCTGTCAAACCGCTGCAGGATACCAATTGGTGAAAACAGTTCAGACTGCACCAACCGGTGGGTGTCGTCCTGCAGTTCGTAGAGGGCAGGGGAGACGACGTTGTTTAGTGGATGGCCGTTCAGTACTTCACCGGCAAGTAGTGTCTCTCCCTCTTCGCCCGCCAAATTCGCGTTGGCGGCATAACGTCCGGCGCTATCCTCATCCATCAGCGGGCCCATCTGGTTTTTCGCATCCAAAGGGTCTCCTGCGTTTACCTGTTTTGCAGCTGCGATGAGTTTAGGAACGAATGTGTCCCAGGCGGAACTTTCCACCAGGATACGGGCGACAGCGGTACACATCTGCCCGGTATGGGCATTCATGCCTCGCACAATCTCGGTTGCCGCCTTGTCCATATCTGCATCGCCAAATACGAGTGCGGGCGCCTTGCCGCCCAGTTCCAGGGAGAGCCGCTTCAAGGTCGGTGCGGCGCTTGCCATTATCTGCTTTCCGGTACCACTCGACCCGGTGAAGCTGATGACATCGACTTCGCGATGGGTGCATAGGGTTTGCGAAACCTCCAACTCGCCATGGATGACATTGATGACGCCGGGCGGCAGGGAGGGACAATTGGCAAAGCATTCGGCATAGATCCGGTTGACGCTGCTGGTCTGATGGGCACCCTTGATGACAACCGTGCAACCAGCCGCAAGTGCCGGCCCTAGTGAGCGTAGCAACAGCGTGGACGGCGCATTCCATGGCACGATGATGGAAGCGACCCCGACGGCCTCCTGCGCGAAGATGGATTGCTTGCCTTCGTCGATTTCGGAGACACGGCCAAAGATCGCCCTTGCGAGACCGGCATAATATCGGGCTTCGGAAATTGCGGCACTGGTTTCATGAATGCAGTGGGGCAGCACCTTGCCATTCTCGATTGCGATCTGGCGCGCGATCTCATCCTTGCGCTGTTCGATCGCGTCGGCCATCTCCAGCAGGACTGCAGAACGGAGCCGGGGTTGGTGCGCCCATGCGGTTCGATCAAAGACGGTTCGGGCGGTATCGATTGCGCTTTCCGCTATGGTCTTGCCGCCCGAATGGAATTTCGCGTTTGGCGTGCCGTGATAGGCATCCGTCGTTGCGTTGACGTCACCATCTGCGATCCATTCGCCATTGATCCAGTGGCGCGCTATTTCTTCCTGCAATTAGTGTCACTCCAAAATGCGATGTGCCTCATTGGCAACTCGACAATGATTACATGCTGCCGATGGCCGACCGTCAAGCGCAATTGAAGATGATCGGGCGCAAGTCAGTTGCAACTGCGCTTGCAAACAAATTACGCAAATTCACCAAATCCCAGTCGCAGAAGGCGTGAACTTGGCTTATTGTCTGCGAGAATTTGCGTTAAACTGAACAAAAATTCAGGGAGGAAACTATGAGAGCATTATTGTCACTGGCGGCTGCCGCTACAATTGCGCTGACCGTACCGGCGAGCGCAAAGGAAATGAGCCTGGCCTATTTCATGGGACCAAAGCACCCGATGAATGCGGCTGTGTTCACGCCTTTTGCCGAGAAGCTGGCAGAGTTGTCGGGCGGCAAGCTGACAGTCAAGCAATTCCCGGGTGGCGCGCTTAATTCCGTTCCGCCAAAGCAATATGCGATCCTTCTCGACGGCGTAGCCGACATCGTGTTCACCTTGCCGGGCTATACCGGCGACGTGTTTCCGATGACCCAGGTTGTGGGCCTGCCTGGTGTTTGCGAGAGCGCGGTTGAGTGCACCCAAGCCTTGCTGAATGCCCGTGAGAAGCTTTCCGAGGAATATAATGCCAAACTGTTGGGGATTTGGGCGAATGTGCCGCCGGTCCTGATTACCAAAGACAAGCCGGTCCGTTCGCTGGAAGACCTGAAAGGCATGAAGATCCGCGTCACTAACAAGTCGGATCTGCCGGTGGTTGAGGCGCTTGGGGCATCAGCGGTGGCACAACCGGTCAATGTGATCAACCAGAACCTGACCAATGGCGTGATTGACGCAATTGCAATTGGTCCGTCTGCGATCCGTTCGTTCAATCTGCATGAACCGGCAAACTACATTACGACCTGGTTCCCCGGTTCCGGTTCGGCATTTGTGCTGTTGATGAATCAAGACGTCTATGACGGCTTGTCGGATGAAGAAAAAGGCTGGGTGGATGCAGCTTCCGATGCTGCGCTGTCTCAAGCCGGTGGCCAGTTCTACGACAAGGCAGGTGGTGGCGGAATGAAGATTGCAGCAGATGCCGGCGTTGAAATCATCGAATTGTCGGATGAAGAAAAGCAGCGCTGGCTTGATGCAATCAAACCAACCTTGGAAGAAATCAATGGCAAGACTGTGGGTAGTTCCACCGTTGCTGAGATCAAGACCTTGATGAAAGGCCAATAGGATTGGCAAGCCAGACACCTGCAATACTGGTCAGCGCCGACAAGCTTATCGGCGCTGCCGCGCAGTTTCTTGCCTTTGTCGGAAGCCTGGGAATTATTGGCCTGGTGGGTATCACCATTGTCGCGGTTGCCTGGCGTTACGGGCTGAACGATCCGATCTTCGGGATTGAAGACCTTTCGATCGTGACGCTTTCCATTGTTGCCGGTGCGGCAGTCGCCTATGGCGCACGCAGCAATGCCCATATCAGCATCAGTGTTATCCGCTTTTTCGGTGGTCGTGGATTGACCCGATATACCGATGCCGTCATGCGGTTGTTGACCGTGGGCATTCTCGCCTTGGCGACCTATGCGCTGTTTACTAAGGCCTGCGGTATCGAAAAGGCATGCATCACCAATAATTTCAGCATCGAGCACCGGATATTCTATTACTACCTCGGCGTCTGTATCGCGATTTACGCGCTGCATGTCCTGAACCATTTCCTGATCAGCCTGTGGCACTTCGGCGGCGAAGATCCCAACGAAATCGCTGACTGATGGATAATGTTACAATTGCCCTTTTGGGAACCGGCGTTCTATTTATCCTTCTGCTGATCAGGATGCCGGTCGGTGTTGCCATGATGCTGGTTGGCACCGGCGGCATCTACATGATCCGCCCGCAGGCTGCGATCCCCAAACTGGCCGGTGAAATCTTCAACGAGGCGTCTAACTATCCGCTGACTATTATCCCCTTGTTTGTCCTGATGGGAAATCTCGCGGGCATTTCCGGCATGAGCCGCGATCTTTATGACGCTGCACATTCCTGGCTGGGCCACCTCAAGGGGGGGCTGGCGTCTGCGACCGTGGTGGGCTGTGCCGGATTTTCGGCACTTTCCGGTTCTTCGCTTGCTGCCGCACTCACCATGGGGCGTGTGTCACTGCCGGAAATGCAGCGCTACAACTACGATAACGGCCTGGCGACCGGTGCCATCGCTGCGGGTGGGACGCTGGGTATTCTCATTCCGCCTTCGGCTGGTTTCGTCATCTATGCGATCCTCACCGAGGAGAGCATCGGACGGTTATTCATGGCGGGTGTCCTGCCGGGATTGTTGTTGACCGTTTTCTTTGTGTTGACGATCTGGATCGTGGTCCGGCGTCATCCGGAAAAGGCGCCCAATATGGCTGAGGCCGATACAATTTCGGATCGCTGGAAGTCCATGGGCAGGGCGAGCTGGATCATCGGGATTATACTGATTACCATTGGCGGCATTTATACCGGCGTATTCTCGGCCGTCGAAGCTGCCGGGATAGGGGCTTTCCTGGCGGCAATTGTTACGGCGATCCGGCGAAAATTTACCTGGGCCAACACCGTTGAAGTATTTGCCAGCACGTTGAAGGCTTCGGGCACGGTATTCATGATCCTGTTCGGCGCCTTTGTGTTTAAGACCTTTATCGGATTTACCGGTGTAACCTATTCGCTGTCGCTCTGGGTCGAGGGGCTTGGACTAAGCGGCATGCACATCGTGATCGCGTTCCTCATCATCTTCATTATCCTGGGAATGTTCATGGACGGTTTTGCCATTCTCGTCCTGACCGTGCCGCTCATTCAACCCATCATAGAACCCTTGGGGATCGACATGATCTGGTTCGGTGTGTTGATGGTGATCGTGCTGGAGATGGGGCTGATTTCGCCACCGGTCGGTGTGAATGTATTTGTCGTCAAGGGAATAGCCGAGGGCGTTCCGCTCAACACGATATTCCGAGGGATCTGGCCATTCTGGTTTGCCATGCTGGCAGCGGTAATCATCGTGTTGACCTTCCCGCAGGTGGCCTTGCTGCTGCCCAATACGATGTTCGGATAGCACGGATTGGGCACTAACCTTTAGTCAGCGGATTGTCACATCAATGCGGTGTAGACGAGTCTGAAACCCAAAATCGTTAGCAGCGCCAGGATCGTCAGATCGAATACCTTTGGTGACATGCGTTTTGCGATAAATGCTCCCAATGGCAAAGCACCTAACATGGGAATCAACGACGCCGCGCTAAGTGCCAGCAACTGGGCGTTTAGCAGTCCATAGGCATATAGTGCAGGCAGTTGGCCTACTGACATGGCTGAGAAGAACGTTGAAACGGTAACAATGAATACAGGTCTTTCCAACCGCATGGCATTGAGAAAACTGACTGCAATTGGTGCCGATATTCCTGCCGCACCTTGAAGAATGCCACCGCCAATTCCCATGGGCAGCACGAGTTTCTTGGCTCGCTCAAATTCAAGACGAAAGGTTGGGCTGGCGATACGTATCCCGACATAGGCAAATACCGCGAAAGCCAGCAATAATGAAAGGAAACGAACAGGCAACAATGCCAACATGGCGGTACCCAATACAGCGCCAACAGCTCCTGCCACAGCAAAATTCCGCGCGAAGTGGTCTGGCAAGCGGTATTGGCGATATTGATAAACCTGCCAAAGATTTGTGATGAGATTTGGTGTCGCCATGATTATCACAGCCAGGCGCACATCAAAGAAGGCGGCCATAACCGGTACCGCGACTATCGGCGTTCCTGCTCCGGTGGCGCCCTTGAGGATGCCACCCAGCGAAAGTGCGGCAAATATGACGAATAACGATAATGGACTTAACTCGGGCATCATGGAAAACTGGTTGGGACCAAAGGGGAGGATAAGTCAAGCCATGGCATGCCAAAATGCATGATGTTCTGATTTCAGGCGGAGGCCCGGTCGGTCTGGGACTGGCCATAGAGCTTGCAGACCGCGGTGTTGATGTTGCGGTTGTCGAGCGCAGCGAAGAGCCGTCGCCGATCCCCAAAGGCCAGAACCTGACACAGCGTACCATGGAACATATGCAGGTCTGGGGTGTGGAAGAAGAGCTAAGGGCGGCAAAGACCATTCCCAAGGGTTTTGGTCTTGGCGGGCTAACAGCCTATGGCTCGCTTTTGAGCGGTTACCACTATGACTGGTACAAGCGGGCCGCGGTTCGGCCATATTACTACACCGACAATGAGCGCCTTCCCCAATATGCAACAGAAGCTGTGCTTCGGCAGCGCGCCCAATCCTTTCCCAATATCGAAATCCATTATGGCTGGAAGACGGATGAAGCCGGGCAGGATGACGGTTCAGCCTGGTTGAATGCCAAGAAAGATGAGGCATTGCTAGAGTTGACCGGGCGTTATCTTGTCGGGTGTGACGGAAGCAGGTCGCTTATTCGCCAGTCGGCGGGTATGAGCGAAACCTGTAACGATCATGACAGGCTGATGGTGCTGATCGTTTTTGAATCGCCGGAATTCTTCAAGCTGGTAGAGCAGTTTGCCGATAAGCAATTCTATAACGTCCTGCATCCTGATCTTGACGGCTACTGGATGTTTTTCGGCATGGTCGAATGGGGAAAATCCTTTTTCTTTCATGCCCCGGTACCGCCGGGCACCAATCGCGAAAATTTCGATTTCAAAGCGTTGATACATCGCGCCGTTGGATCTGAATTCGACCTTGATCTGGTTTCAGTCGGATTTTGGGATCTGCGGATATCGGTAGCCGATCAATATCGGGCGGATCGGATCTTCATTGCTGGTGATGCCGCGCACAGCCATCCTCCCTATGGCGGCTATGGGATCAATACCGGTTTCGAGGATGCCCGCAATTTGGGCTGGAAGCTTGCGGCTGAATTGCAGGGTTGGGGAGGGCCGCACTTGCTCGACAGTTATGAGGCGGAGCGAAAACCGGTCTTTGAATCCACGGCTCGCGACTTCATCGATGCCTTTATCCGAGAAGATCGTGACTTTGTGCGCAAGTTTAATCCCGAAATTGATCTGGAGACATTCGAGATTGCTTGGGAAAAGAGATCAGTAGGTAGTGCTGCCAAGGGGGTTGAAACCTTCGCCCCGCATTATGGTGGCTCGCCAATCGTCCTTGGCGGTAATGACGCGAGGCCTTCGGCCAAGGGAATTCATGATTTCAATGTTCGGCCAGGTCATCATTTTCCGCCAGTTGAACTTGCTGACGGCATGCGGATGCAAGATAGGTTGAAGTCGGGAATGACCTTTTTTGACTTTTCAGATGACGGTGCGTTTGGAGTTCAAATGAGTGTAATGGCAAAAGACCTGAAAATTCCACTTACAGTCATTGCATTACCGGAAAGCGATGCAGCAGCGGTATATCGTGCCAATTACATTCTTGTTCGTCCCGACCATTATGTTGCCTGGGCAGGCAATAAGAAAAGAGACCCTAAGCATATTCTCAATAAAACGCTTGGAAATCAATGATTTGACCGGGAAGGAGGAGCCAATGTCTGAATTCACGTCGGCTGTGGATCTAGAGGCAGCAGAAGCGGAAATCGATCTGCCGGAGATTGGCGATCTGACGCGCTACCTCGAATTGATGCAGACCATTCGTAACCGGGTCACCGTTCGAAAATTTGATGCGGACTATACCGTCCCGGATGAACATTACGAGCTTATCCTGGAAGCAGCGCGCCACGCGCCTTCTGGTGCAAATGCTCAACCCTGGCAGTTTGTGATCGTTCGCGATCCGGCGGTCAAGCAAAACATCAGCGACTATTTTGTGGCCGAGCAACGGTTTCGGGCCAAGGCGAAGATGAAGTTTCCGACACCGGATTATCGCGGGCTGGCAACAGCGCCCGGATTTGTCGTCGTTTGCTCCGATATGCGGTGGGTCAACGCGTTTCCGGTTCTGAATGATGGTTCCGATCTGGATCGTATGTACAAGGAGAATGCCGAGCGCATTCTTCTCCAGTCAGTTGCCGCGGCGACAATGTCGGCGCATTTGGCGGCTGCCGCGCTTGGTTACAATGTCTGGTGGGTTACGGCGATCGGGCAAGAGAAGGCGCAGGAGGAGATACGCCCGCTGCTCAATATTCCGGAGGAAATTTCAGTGCTTGATATTTTCCTTTTCGGTCCGCCTGCGGCCAAGCCTTACAAGAGGTGGCGCCGGCCGACAGAAGAGATCGTCCATTGGGACAAATATAACCGGGATTATTTCATGTCAGACAGTGAATTGGATGATTGGATCCGCAACAGGCGGCACAGGGTCATGTACAAGGATGCATCGAATGTTGATTAGTGCGTAGCTATCATGACTGCAGGTAAACCGGTCAACTGATCAGTTTCACGACGGCGCAAACCGGATATTGAGATTCATCCATAATCACCGCCAATTTTTTTTGCCTGAAAGGCAATTGCCCGCATTTGGGAGATATCCTTACTCTGCTGCGATGTGACGATTTGCATTGATGATATCCCTGATTTCAGCGCGGCATGAGCCGCAGTTGGTGCCGGCATTCAGACACTTTCCGACCGTCTCGACACTCGTAGCCTGGCCGGAGCGTATAATCTGGCTGACTTGATTGGCTCCTATATTGAAGCAGGAACATATGATCGGGCCGGGATCGACCCTATCGGCTCCTGGCCTGCCGGCGATCACATGAAAACGTGAGCGGATGTCGGGAAAGGCTTGCGCCAATTGGGCGATGGCAGCTTCGCGCGAAATCGCAACCGGGCAGTCGGCTGTGAATACCGCGGCGAGGAGGCGGTTACCTTCAAAGAAAGCGGTGCGAATCTGGCCCGCCGACTGATCGACGTAAATGATGGGGTCGATTTTTTCAGATATGCTGGAAAGTGTCCGGGCAAACGCGATCGCATCATCCGGCTTTTCAGTCAGCGCAAATTCCATTCGCCATCCAGAACCTGATTTCGCCAGCGCCCAGTATTGGCAAGGTTCCAGAGACGGCTTGCGTGCCGTAACTGCAAAGCCATAGATTTTTGCTTCATATGGCTCGACGGTGACCGGCACCTTCTTCGATGCAGGCTGGCCGGAAACCGGATCCGTGACGGGCGGGATCAGGCGATTGACCCGTGATGAAGCTGCAAACTGGTCATTCCAATGCATCGGAACGAATATTGCACCGCGCTGCTGTCGCTGGGTGATCAGGGCCCGGACCAGAATTGATTTGCCACGCGACTTGATCCGAATGATGGTGGAATCCTCAACACCAATCCTGTCGGCATCTAAGGGGTGCAGTTCCGCATAGGGTTCTGCCATATGGGCCGATAGTTTCGGGCTGCGGCCGGTGCGTGTCATCGTATGCCAGTGGTCGCGTACGCGCCCGGTATTTAGAATCAGCACATTTACATTGCTTGATGTAGCCTGTTGTGCCGGTGCTTCGATTGGGACTGCGTTCGCCTTGCCATTTGGCGTGAAGAAGCCGCCATTGGCAAAAAAACGTTTTTGGCAGGTGTCATTGGATTTCGTTGTTAACGGCCACTGACAGGGGTTCATAGCGTCATATCGGTCATCTGTAATTTCGGCCATGGAGCCTATGTCGAAGCCTCTGGAGCCGTCATTTTCGTAACCGGAAAGCCTGGCGTGTTCGCGAAAAATATCAACCGGTGACTGCCAATCGAAGGCTTCCACAAATCCCATTTTTTTCGCAACTTGCGAAATGATCCACCAGTCCGGTTTTGAGCTTCCGGGCATGGGAAGGAAGGGCTTCTGCCTGGAAATGCATCGTTCAGAGTTGGTAACAGTTCCGTCCTTCTCACCCCATCCTGCAGCGGGCAGGGTCACGTTGGCATGGCGAACGGTGTCAGTGTTGTGCACGATGTCGGACACGACAACAAACGGGCATGTCTTCAATGCGGTCTCGACCAGGTCCCCATCAGGAATGCTGTCGACCGGGTTGGTCGCCATGATCCAGAGTGCTTTTATCTTGCCGTCAGCGATTGCCTGAAACATGTCGACTGCTTTCAGGCCCGCTTTACCGGCGATGGTCGGCGATTGCCAGAATTGCTGGACCAGCTTTCGATGATCAGGATTTTCAACTGCCATGTGGGCGGCCAGCATGTTTGCCAGGCCGCCCACTTCGCGCCCACCCATGGCGTTTGGCTGGCCGGTAATCGAGAAGGGTCCCGTGCCACGCCTGCCAATCCGCCCGGTCGCCAGATGGCAATTGATGATTGCATTGACCTTGTCGGTGCCGACGGCAGATTGGTTCACGCCCTGGCTGTAGACGGTCACGGTCTTGTCGGTCTTGGCGAATAGTTCAAAGAAAGCGGAAAGCTGCGAAACCAGAATTCCCGTCTGGCGGGCGGTGTTATCGAGGCTGATTTTACGAGCCGCTTCGAGCGCGTTACCCATGCCATCGACGTGTTGGCCAATATATGTCTCGTCCAGCGCATCATTCTTATCCAGATGGCTCAGGAGGCCGAGGAACAGCGCGACATCCCCGTCCGGTTGAATCGGCAAATGCATATTGGCGAAATCGGCCGTCATCGTCCGCCGCGGATCGATACAGACGATTTTCATATGCGGGCGGGATTCTTTGGCTGCAACAATCCGTTGATACAGGACCGGATGACACCAGGCGAGATTGGAGCCAACAAGCACAAGCAGATCAGCCCTTTCCAGATCTTCATAGACTGCAGGGACGATATCGGCGCCGAATGCCCGGCGATGGCCGGCCACGCTCGATGCCATGCACAGCCTGGAGTTCGTATCGATGTTTGCCGAGCCGATGAATCCCTTCATAAGCTTGTTGGCTGCGTAATAGTCTTCGGTGAGCAGTTGCCCGGAAACATAAAAGGCTACGCTGTCGGGTCCATGTTCCTCAATTGACGCCTGAAACCGATCAGCCACAAGACCAAGCGCAGTATCCCAATCGGTTCGTTCGCCTTCGATTGTCGGATGAAGCAATCTGCCATCTTCGCCGAGCGTCTCTGCCAAGGCAGACCCCTTCGAGCACAAACGGCCAAAATTGGCTGGATGATCCGGATCGCCCTTGATTGAAACGGTGCCGTCTTTGTCACGCGTGGCGATGATGCCGCAGCCTACGCCACAATAGGGGCATGTCGTTTTTGTGGAGGTTGGCAGGTGATCAGCCATCGCTCGTAGGCTTCATCGGGTCAACGGATAGGAGCAGCCGGTCGCCCTCCAGTCGAACGGGGTAGACGGCGGTGCGGCCCTTGTCGGCGCCCGTCGCTTCTCCGGTCTCCAGCGAGATGATCCAGTTATGCAGAGGACAGGTCACACAGCCATCGTGGACAATCCCCTGGCTCAGCGGGCCGTTCCTGTGGGGACATTTGTCTTCGAGCGCATAGATCTGATCGTCGACCGTACGGAAAATGGCGATGGTGAGGTCGTTATAGCGTACGCATCGAGCCCCCCTGACGGGAATGTCGGAAAGCGTACCGATATCAATCCAGCTTTGGGTGAGGGCGTTCATTGTGCCGGCTCCATCGCAACCGTCGCCAGCGGCTTGAACTCGTGCTTTTCCTTTCCGGAAGCGCGTTCCGACCAGGGGTCGTGCTGCGCAAATTTCTGCGAGAAGACAAAGCGGTCGAAATACTGTTTCCGCTTATCGGCGTCGTCCAATATTTGGCGGCGTACCTCGTCGTAACCGATGCGCTTGGCCCATTTGTAGATGCGTTCCAGATAATGCCCTTGCTCGCGATACATTTGCACAAGCGCCACGATATGTTCGAGTGCGTCGTCTTCCGTTTTGACCACGCCGAGAACTTCAGTTCCCTTGATGTCCAGACCGGCAGCGCCGGCGAAGTGAATTTCGAAACCGGAATCCACGCAGACGACGCCGACATCCTTGCAGGTCGCTTCGGCGCAATTGCGCGGGCAACCGGAGACCGCCATCTTGACTTTCGCGGGTGTCCAGGAGCCCCACATGAACTTTTCGATACGAACGCCAAGCCCGGTGGAATCCTGTGTGCCAAAGCGGCACCAATCGGTGCCAACACAGGTTTTGACGGTTCGGAGACCTTTCGCGTAGGCGTGTCCGGACACAAACCCGACCTTGCCGAGATCGGCCCAGACTGCCGGCAGATCGTCTTTCCTGATACCCAGCATATCGATACGCTGCCCGCCGGTTACCTTCACTGTGGGAATGTCAAACTTGTCGACGACATCGGCAATTGCGCGCAATTCCTCTGCGCTTGTCTGTCCGCCCCACATGCGCGGTACGACAGAATAGGTTCCGTCTTTCTGGATATTGGCGTGTGCGCGTTCGTTGATGAACCGAGACTGGTAATCATCGGCATATTCATCGGGCCAATCGCTCACCAGGTAATAGTTCAGGGCAGGGCGGCATTTTGCGCAGCCGCAGGAGGTCTTCCATTCAAGCTCCTGCATGACGGCCGGGATGGATTTCAGTTTCCGGGATTTTATCAGCCGGCGCACTTCGTCATGGCCAAGATCGGTGCAGCCGCACATAGGCTGCACTGCTGCCGGATTGTAATCATCCCCCAGCGTGAGCGCCATGATCTGTTCGACCAGGCCGGTGCAGGTTCCGCAGGACGACGATGCCTTGGTATGGGCTCGAACATCATCGAGGGTGGTCAAATCGTGTTCTTTGATCTTCCCCACGATCTGAGCCTTGCAAATGCCGTTGCAGCCGCAGATTTCTGCATCATCTGGCAAGGCTGCAACGGCCAAGGAGGGGTCCACGGAACTAGCCCCTTGATAAGCCTGACCAAAGATCAGTGTTTCGCGCATTTGGGTGATGTCGGTCTGTTTCTTCACGAGATCGAAGAACCACGGTCCATCTGCAGTCTCTCCGTACAGGACCGCGCCGATGATCCGGTTGTCCTTTAGAACCAGACGCTTGTAGATTCCGGCAGCGCCATCACGCAGGACGATTTCCTCGCGGTCGTCAGCCTCGGCGAAATCGCCGGCGGAATAGAGATCAATGCCGGTTACCTTGAGCTTGGTCGCGGTCACGGATCCTGTATATTCGCTCTCCTTTCCAAGCAATTGATCAGAAATAACTTTTGCCATTTCATATAACGGGGCTACCAATCCGTAGCACTGGTCCCGATGCTCGACACATTCGCCAAGCGCAAAAATGTCAGGATCGGAAGTTCGCATGTCATCGCCAACCAGGATTCCTCGATTGACGTCCAATCCGCAGAGCTTGGCCAATTCGCTTGAGGGTCTGATTCCGACTGCCATCACGATGATGCTGGCGTGCAGTTCGGTTCCGTCGTCGAGCTTGATACCCGTGACCTTGCCATTGGCGCCCAGGATCTCCTGCGAGTTTGCCTTGGTGATTACCGTCACGCCAAGTTCCTCGAATGCCTTTTCCAGGAGATAGCCGGCAGCCGTATCGAGTTGGCGCTCCATCAGCGTGGGCATGAGATGCAGAACGGTGACATCCATGCCTTGCGCTTTCAAACCGGCAGCAGCTTCCAGGCCCAGCAATCCGCCGCCAATCACAACCGCCTTTCCACCGTCACGTGCCGCAAGCAGCATGTTGTCGACGTCATCAAGGTCGCGGTAGGTCAGGACACCATCAAGATCCTTGCCTGGCAGGGGAATGATAAAGGGTGACGAACCGGTGGCGATGACCAGCCGGTCATAAGGCTGTGTCACGCCCGATTCAGCGGTTACCGTTTTCCCGGCACGGTCAATTTCGGTGACCTTGCAGGCCTTGTGCAATGTTATGCCGTGGGCGGCATACCAGTCATCGTCATGGGTGATGATGTCCTCATAAGTTTTCTCGCCGGAGAGGACGGGTGACAGCATCAACCGGTTATAGTTGACCCGGGGTTCTGCATTGAAGATGGTTATATCATAGCGGTGGGGATCGGCCTCGAGCAGATATTCGAGCATCCTTCCCGGCGCCATACCATTGCCAATGATGACGAGATTTTCCTTGTTCATCGCTTTCACTCCGCAGCCTCGATACGTTCAGCGGATGTCTGTCGCTCAATGCGAGCCTCGCGCCTGCTGGTAATCGATTTGAGCTGTTCTTCGGTCGGGTTGGCCCCACCTTCATAGGCTTCCAGGAACTCCAGAAGTTCTTCGCGGTAGGCGTAGTAATCCGGATGGGCGAGCAGCGCCTTGCGGGATCGCGGACGCGGCAGATCGACTTCCATGATGTTGCCGATCCGGGCACGCGGGCCATTCGACATCATGACGACGCGGTCGGCCAGCAGAATTGCCTCATCAACATCATGGGTAACGCAGATCGCGGTTACCTTGGTCCGTTTCCAGACGTCCATGAGAACATCCTGAAGTTCCCACCGGGTAAGTGAGTCCAGCATGCCGAATGGCTCGTCCAGCAAAAGCAGTTTCGGTGACAGGGCGAAAGCGCGGGCAATGCCGACCCTTTGCTTCATCCCGTTTGAAAGATCCACGGCTGCCTTGTGCATGGCATCGCCCAGGCCAACTTCGGACAGGTAATATTCTATGACATCCCGGCGTTCGCTCTTCGCGGCATCGGGATAGACCTTGTCGACGCCAAGCTCGACATTCTCATAAGCGGTCAGCCAGGGCATCAGGGAAGGCGACTGGAAGACAACCGCACGGTCGGGGCCTGCATCGGTGATGTGTTTTCCGTCAAGCACGATGGCGCCGCTGGAGATATTGTTGAGGCCTGCCGCCATGGAAAGGACGGTGGATTTTCCGCAACCGGAATGGCCGATTAGCGTGATGAATTCGCCCTTGTCGATTTTCGTGTCAAAATCTTCAACGACGGTGAGCGGTCCTTTCGGGGTCGGATAAATTTTTGTCAGTTCGCTGAATTGCAGATAACTTTCGTCCTTCACCGTTTTGGCTGCGTCCTTGTAAGCCTTGGGCAGCACCGTCTTCTGGGTGATCGGGATGACATCAGGCAGCACGATTTCCCGATCGGCCTTGATTGTCCGCTCGGCACCGACCTTCATCAGAAATTCGGTGATTTCAGCTCGCAGGCGGATAAATTCCTGATCGCTGTTCATGTGGGTGCGGTCACGCGGCCTCGGGATCGTGACGTTGAATTCCGGACCGAGCGTGGCGTTCGGACCGGGTTTCAACGGAATGATCCGGTCCGCGAGGAGAATTGCCTCGTCCACGTCGTTTGTGATCAGGATGATGGTTTTTTTCTCGCGCGCGGAGATATCAGCGAATTCATCCTGAAGTTTCGATCGGGTCAGGGCATCCAGCGCCGATAGCGGCTCATCGAGAAGCAGGACATCGGGCCGCATCGCAAGCGCGCGGGCGACTGCAACCCGCTGGCGCATACCACCAGACAGTTCGGCTGGCTTGCGGTCTTTCGCCGGGGTGAGACCAACCATGTCGATATAGGTGTCTGCGATTTGCTGGCGCTCGCTTCGTGTCTTGTCCTTGAAGACGCTGTCGACTGCCATCAGCACATTGCCGGTGACCGAAAGCCAGGGCATCAGGGAATAGGACTGAAACACCACGCCGCGTTCCGGGCCGGGGCCGTCAATCTCCTTGCCACGGAAAATGACGCCGCCTTCATCGGGTTCGATCAGACCGGCAAGTGCTGAAATCAGTGTGGTCTTGCCGGAACCGGAAAATCCGACAATGGCAATGAATTCTCCTTCCCCGATTTTCAGGTTGACGTCCTTCAGCACGTCTGTTCGGCTGGCGCCAGTGCCAAAGTGTTTGGACATGTTTGAGATTTCCAGAATGGTCATCGCTCTGTCCTTACCGTGTCGCCGAGAAGGTAAAGGCGCGCTGCAGGGCATACATGATGCGATCCAGCATGAAGCCGATCAACCCGATGGTGAGGACCGCGACCATGATCTTGGCAAGCGACTGCGAGGAGCCGTTCTGGAATTCATCCCAGACGAATTTTCCAAGGCCCGGATTCTGAGCCAGCATTTCCGCGGCGATCAACACCATCCAGCCTACGCCCAGGGACAGGCGTAATCCGGTAAAGATCAGGGGCAGGGAGGAGGGCAGCACCAGTTTTGTAATCGTCTTGCGGGTGGGCAGCTGGAGGACGCGGCCTACATTCATCAGGTCCTTGTCGACGGATGCCACACCCAGGGTCGTGTTGATCAGTGTTGGCCACATGGAGCAGAGGGTCACCGTGACGGCCGAGATCAGTAGCGATTTCGGTAACCAGGAGGCTGGATCAACGTAAAGTGCGGACACAATCATGGTAACGATCGGCAGCCAGGCCAAAGGCGAGACCGGCTTGAAAATCTGAATAAGCGGATTGATCGCGCCGTTGAAGGTTTTCGACAATCCTGATGCAATCCCTAGCGGAACCGCAATGATGGTCGCGATCAGAAATCCGAGACCAACGGTGACAAGCGAGGTGAAGATTTGGTCGAGATAGGTGGGCTTACCGGTATATTTGCGCCATTTGATCCGGTCGGTTTTGCCTTCTGCCTCGAGTTTGGCATTTCTCACGTCCTGACGTTCGTAGAATGCTGCAGCCTTGGCCCGCTCGGTCTTGTGGTCATCCCACAAATTGATTGCCTGTTCCCAGACCTGAACCGGTCCCGGGATGGCGCCCAGTGAAGTCTGAACTCGTGGTGCCAGGACGCCCCAGGCCAACAGGAAAATGCAGATGCCGACTAGCGGGATGATCAATACACGTTGCAGTTCGCCGAACTGCTCCCTTGGATTGTCGCCTGCTGCAATTTTCAACAGTGGAACCAGCCAGGAAAACCCCAAGGCGTCGAGCCAGCCGGAAGCCTTGTTGATCCGCGCAAATCGACGCTCTCTTCGGATTTCACGATCGGGGTTCTGGTGATCGGAAAGTGAACCGGCGGAATTCGCCATTATCTTTATCCTTCTGGAAGTGGGAAATTTGGAATGTTGGATGGCCGCTGGTGCGGCCACCCTGATCGGGTGCTATCCACCCACAACATTGTTGCCATCGACGACCTGATTGCTCTTCAGGCCGATCGAAAGTGAATCGATGTAGGCGTTGGGTTTGCGTCCGTCATAGGGGATGCCGTCGATGATGTCGGCAGCAGGGGTCGGGTCCTTGTAGCCATCGGTATCCCAGGGGAAGTCGGCTTCGGCGACATGGCCTTCCTCGACCAGCATCTTTGCGGCCTGGAGATAGATGTCGGGGCGGTAAACCGACTTTGCGACTTCGTCATACCAACTATCGGGTTTGTGGTCCGAGATTTGGCCCCAACGGCGCATCTGCGTCAGGTACCAGACAGCGTCGGAATAAAAGGGATAGGTGGCATAGTAGCGGTAGAAGACGTTGAAGTCCGGCACGTCGCGCTTGTCGCCCTTTTCATATTCGAAGGTGCCGGTCATCGAGTTGGCGATGACTTCGGCATCGGCGCCGACATATTCCGAGCGGGCCAGGATTTCGACCGCTTCCATCCGGTTGGCGTTGTCGTTTTCATCAAGCCACTTGGCCGCACGGATCAGCGCCTTGGTGACAGCTAGCGTAGTGTTGGGATTTTCCTCGGTGAATTCCTTGGTAAGTCCGAACACCTTTTCCGGATTGTTTTTCCAGATTTCGTAATCGGTGATCACCGGCACGCCGATTCCCTTGAACACGGCCTGCTGGTTCCAGGGTTCGCCGACGCAGTAGCCATAGATGGTTCCTGCTTCCAGGGTTGCCGGCATTTGTGGCGGTGGGGTCACTGACAGGAGCGCATCGGCCTGAATCTGACCGGAAATGTCGGTCGGGGAATAAAATCCCGGATGGATATCACCCGAGGCAAGCCAGTAACGCAGTTCGTAATTGTGGGTGGAGACGGGGAAGACCATGCCCATATTGAAGGGCTTGCCTTCGTCGATGAACTTGTCAACAACAGGTTTGAGTGCATCTGCCTTGATCGGATGAACGGGTTTGCCATTTTCATGGGGAATGTTGGGTTTCATCATTTCCCAGATCTCGTTGGAAACCGTGATGCCGTTGCCGTTCAGGTCCATGGAAAACGGTGTAACGATGTGAGCCTGGGTGCCGAAGCCAATCGTGGCGGCGAGGGGCTGGCCGGCCAGCATGTGGGCGCCGTCGAGCTCGCCGGTGATCACCCGGTCCAGCAAGACTTTCCAGTTGGCCTGGGGTTCCAGCGTGACGAACAGGCCCTCATCCTCGAAGTAGCCCTTCTCATAGGCAACGGCCAGCGGTGCCATGTCGGTGAGCTTGATAAAACCGAACTTCAGTTCGTCCTTCTCGACATCCAGCATCTCTGCGCCTGCGGACGGTGCGAAAATCAGGAGACTGGCGGAAAGGCCTGCGGCCAATAGGGTGCGGCGGGTCATTGATTGTGATCGTTTAAAGGTCATTTTCTTCTCCAACCGGCTGCTCGAAGGTCCGGTAGCTGACTTGCCAAAAAAAATCCGCCAGTCAGGGAACATTCCGAATAAGAATCGGAAGAATGCTCCTGATCTGGCGGCAGTGCCTGATGTGCCCAGCTTTGGACACGAAAATTGGTGGCCGAATTAACGACCTGCAATTACGCTAATGAAGAACTGAAATTTGGCCAAGGCAAAATAATAGCCATTGTTTTGATTAGATTCTCTAATATAAATCAATAAAAACAGGTAGTTAGTATTGCTGCCTGCAAATTGATCAGCTGCCTAATTTCGCACAAATATTGTGCACTGCAGTAGATTAGGCCGGAATTTCAGCGTATTTTCGATGGATTTTGTTGCGATGCAATATATTCATTGATTCGGTCAGGATCGAAAATCTTGCCGTCAAAGAAGCCGTCCGGTCCCAGGGTGAGGCGTCCGGCCGAAACACCGACCGGATTTTCCCGGGGCAATGCACCTTCCACTTTTGAATTTGCACCGGGAATAGCGGCACCGATTGACATCAGCGCGTTGCGATAAAGATCCGGTCGGTAGGCGTTGCGCGCGATTTCGGTATTTTTTTGTGAGTGTGTGACCAGCCCCCATCGCACCATTTGGGAATAGAACCAAAGCGCATGGCTTTGCCACGGAAAGGTTGCTGCGCGGGCAAACGGGACAAAGAAGTCCTCGATCTGGATCGACATATCTCCGCCAATGGAGAGGTTACCTTCAACTGCTCGCATCATGATATCGGGCGATAGATCCAGATAGGATTTATCCGCCAGGATGGATGCCAGTTCCTCCAGGTTTTCCCTGTCGGCGCACCATTGCGCTGCCGCATGCAATGCCCGGATCAGTTTCGCCAGAACCTCGGATTCATCAACGGCCCAATCTGCACGGACGCCCAGCACCTTTTCAGGACTTGAGCGCCAGATCGATGCCTTGGTTGTAACGATATCGCCGACGCCATTCGCCACGGCGACGCTGTTCCAGGGCTCCCCGACGCAATATCCATCTATCCGTCCGGTAGACAGTGCATCGGCCATCAGGGTAGGGGGGATGATGATGATGTCGATGTCCCTGTCGGGATCGATGCCGCAGCCGGCCAGCCAATAGCGCAATTCAAGATTATGCCCGGAATGGGGGTGCACCACCGCAAATACCAGACGGTTTTGCCGCAACGCCAATCTGTCTGCAATTACCTTTCGAAGCGCTTTTCCCGCAGAAACCGGATCCAGCCCACGTTCCAAGCCCGCCTCGGCCATTGCCTGCCAAAGCGAATTGGAGACGGTAACCGCGTTGCCGCCCAATCCGAGGGCGAAGGGTGCTATTATCTGAAGTTCCAGTGGCGTTATCCCAAGATTGGAAGCGATTGGCATGGGTGCCAGCATGTGGGCTACTTCAAAATGGCCTACTGCCATCCGATCGCGGATATTTGCCCAGGATGTTTCCCTTACAAGGTTCAGATCAATATCTTCATCCGCAGCAAAACCCTTTTCCCTGGCAGTGACCAGAATTGCGCTGTCGAGTAGGGGGATAAAGCCGGCTGTGATGCGTGTTTTCATCGGAACCTCATTCATCAAGCAGACCGGCTGCGGTTATCAGGCTTTGGGCGATGTCGAGCAGTTTCCGGTTTTGGTTCATCGCCGACCGGCGTAGCCTGGCATAGGCCTCTTCCTCAGAGATGCCCTTTGACTGCATGAGAATGCCCTTGGCCCTTTCGATGGTTTTCCTGCCCTCGAGTTCGCTGCGGGCCGTCTCCAATTCCTGCTGGAGGCGCGCATAGGCATGAAACCGCGTAACTGCCATGTCGAGGATCGGTTTGACCCGTTCCTTTCGCAAACCATCGACAACATAGGCTGAAACGCCGGCGTCAATCGCCGCCTCGATGGAAGCCTGATCGGATCGATCGACAAACAGGGCAATCGGTCGGCGTACGGCGCGCGAGACCTGGAAGACATTTTCAAGCATGTCGCGGTTGGGGTTTTCCAGATCGATGACAATGACATCCGGCGCGATGTCTGCGATCTGCCGGGCAATTCCTGTCGTATCGTTTACAATTGTGACTTTGCTGTGCCCGGCGTCGCGCAGACCGGCTTCAATGATTGAAGCTCTGACCGGGTCTTCGTCAACGACCAATACCGAAAGCTCTGCACGGGAAGATTCAACGGGCATGCCTATATATTGCGCGTGCGAAATAATTGTGCAATGCAAAAAAATGAATTTTGTACAGGCGTTAATGAGAAGCAGATAGGCTCAGACTAACTAATCCGAAAATTCCGGTACGGTATTGAATTTCTTTTCCAGGAATTGGCCTTTGCCGATTTCAGCGCTATGTCTTGCCAAGATTGGAACAAGAAGAAACCGGGTTCACATGCATTCCCCTGATGCCGATATCATTTTCGCAGGTGGCGGGCTTGCCAGCTGTCTGACGGCGCTGCGAATAGCTGAGGCGTTTCCAGATAAGTCGATCCTGATCGTTGAGGCTGGAGACAAGCTTTGCGGCAATCATACCTGGTCGTTTCATCTGACCGATCTGAATGCCGATGAACTTAAGCTGGTAGAACCGATGATTGCCTATCATTGGCCGGGTCAGCAGGTGATCTTTCCAGATTTCAATCGAAAGCTGAGCACCGGCTATGCCAGCCTTACTTCTGAATCCGTCAGAAGCCATGTGAAAAGAACGAAGAACATCACTTCCAAGGAGAAGAGTGCTATCTCAGAAGTGTGCGAGGCCTCGGTGGCGCTTGAGGATGGTCAAGTAATCGAAGCGCCCTGCATTATAGACGGCAGGGGGTTTCGTCCTGATGAAGCGCTAATTCTCGGATTTCAGAAGTTTATCGGCCTGGAACTTGAGTTGAGGGAGCCGCATGGCGAAGCCGTTCCGACGATCATGGACGCATCTGTAGAGCAGTTTGACGGATACCGGTTTGTGTACACCTTGCCCTTTGATGAGCAAACCGTGCTGATTGAAGACACAAGATACAGCGATCATTCAAGTCTGGATGAAAAATCTATCGTTGCGGACATCAAGGACTATGCCCGGTCAAAAGGGTGGAAGATCAAGAAGGTCGTTCGGCAGGAAAATGGGGTGCTGCCGATTACGCTTGGCCATGATTTTGAGCGTTTTTGGCGTAACCGCCCGGCCGGGATTGCGCCCATTGGGCTTCGGGCAGCGCTGTTCCATCCCACCACCGGTTATAGTCTGCCCAATTCGGTTAAGCTTGCGGATAAGATTGCTGCGATGCAGGGAACAATGACGACCGGTGCAGTCAGAGATTTGGTCGAAGCCCATGCCCGCCAATTGTCGCGCCGGCAATCCTTCTACCGATTTCTCAATCGAATGTTGTTCAAGGCGGCAGAGCCCGGTCTTCGCTGGAAAGTGCTTTCGCGCTTTTATAAGTTGTCTCAAGGTCTTATCGAGAGATTTTACTCCGAAAATCTAACCTTTGCCGACCGATCCCGGATCCTGATTGGCAAACCACCGGTACCGGTCTCTGCGGCGATCAATTGTATCAGCGAGAAGTCGGTCTTCCAGAAAACTGAATTGGCGTAGAATTTTGGCAAATTATGATGCGATCGTGGTCGGAGCGGGCTTTGGTGGATTGGCGTTGGCTATCCGTCTGCAAAGTGCCGGGAAGAAGACCCTCCTTATCGAAAAGCGCGACAAACCTGGCGGCCGCGCCTATGTCTATGAACAGGACGGGTACAAATTCGATGCCGGCCCGACCGTCATAACCGACCCTGCCGCGCTCGAAGAACTGTGGGCGCTTTCCGGTCGGAAATTGTCCGAATATGTGACGCTGATGCCGGTGGATCCATTTTACCGTCTGATGTGGGAAGACGGATCAATACTCGACTATAGCGATGATCAGAAGAAGATGGATGCGCAAATTTCTGATTTTGCGCCTGCAGATGTCGATGGGTATCGGAGATTTCTAGCCTATTCGCAGGATTTGTATCACGAGGGTTATGAAAAGCTTGGCGCAGTGCCGTTTCTGCACTTTCGCCAGATGATCATGGCCGCCCCGCAACTGGTGCGCCTCCAAAGCTATCGATCCGTATACTCAAAGGTCGCCTCGTTTATCTCCGACGACAAGCTGAGACAGGCCTTTTCTTTCCATTCGCTTCTGGTTGGCGGAAATCCGTTCACGGCATCTGCTATCTACGCACTAATTCACGCGCTTGAGCGCAAGGGTGGTGTCTGGTTTGCAAAAGGGGGTACAGGGGCCCTGGTAGACGGAATGGTGCGGCTTTTTGAAGATATGGGTGGGGAAACAATACTGGGAACGAGCGTTTCGAAGTTTCTGACCGATGGAGATCGGATCAGGGGCGTGGAAGCGGGCGGCAAGACTTACATGAGCGACAGTGTGGCGAGTAATGCCGACATCGTACACAATTATGAGCGTCTATTGGGCGAAACCGCCCACGGTTCTGCTGTCGCGGATCGCATGAAGCGGTATAGCTATTCCATGTCGCTCTTTGTCATCTATTTTGGCCTGAAAGGCGGACCCGAAGATTTGAAGCACCACGTGGTCTTGTTCGGAAACCGGTATCGCGAACTGATCTCCGAGATTTTCAGCGGGCCGGACTTGCCAGAGGATTTTTCGCTCTATCTGCATTGTCCGACTGTTTCGGATGACAGTCTCGCGCCGGAAGGGTGCAGCGCCTATTACGTCCTATCGCCGGTACCGCATCTGGGTAATGCGGCGATTGACTGGGAGACTGCGGGTCCGATCTATCGCGACAAAATTCTCGCCTATCTGGAAAAGCAGTGCATACCGAATTTGAGCGAGCGGCTGGTAACCAGCAGGATATTCACGCCGAGCGATTTCCAGACCGAACTGAATTCACATCTGGGGTCCGCATTCTCGGTTGAACCACGACTCACGCAATCTGCCTGGTTCAGACCGCATAATCAGGACAGCAAGTTCAAGAACCTGTTCTTTGTTGGTGCCGGCACCCATCCCGGTGCCGGGATTCCGGGTGTTGTTGCCTCGGCCAAAGCCACTGCCAGCATCATGTTGCAGGATGAGCCGGCATGACCGATGCGACGCAATCCATCGATCACCTTGTTGCGGTCAGCGAAGAATCGATCGCCAAGGGGTCCAAGAGCTTTGCGCTTGCCTCAAAGCTATTACCCGCGGAAATGCGGCGCGACGTCGTTATGCTGTATGCCTGGTGCCGTTATGCAGATGACGTGATTGATGGTCAGGTGGCCGGGTTCAAGCCTGCCGAGAGAGAGCAATCAAGTGAAGCAGAACGGTTGCGAGACCTGGAAGACCGTACCCGTAATGCACTTGCAGGCAAGCCGGACGATGATCCGGTGTTTCTGGCGCTCAGCCATATTGCAAAGAAGAACAAATTCGATCATCGGCACCCGCTCGAGCTCATCGATGGCTTCAGAATGGATGTCGAGGGACGCCAATACCGGAAGTTGTCGGACACACTGGACTATTGCTATCACGTCGCCGGAGTAGTCGGTGTAATGATGGCCGGCCTGATGGGGGTACAAAAGGAAGACGCACTCGACAGGGCCAGCGATTTGGGCATCGCTTTTCAGCTGACGAACATATCGCGGGATATATTCGATGACGCGGCGATTGGCCGGGTCTACCTGCCTTCCGAATGGCTGGAAAAGTTTGACCTGGATGGCGCAAATCTCGGGGATTCCGAGAAGCGCCAGACCATCTACCAAATGGCGCTGTTATTGCTGGAGGAGGCGGATAAATATTATGCCTCCGCGCGGTTTGGTTATTCCGCATTACCCTTGCGTGCGCGTTGGTCGATTGCGTCCGCCGCTAGGATTTACCGCGAGATCGGCGTCATCATCAGGCATTCCGGTCCAGATGTCTGGCAGAAGCGCATATCGACCTCCACGTCGAAAAAGCTGATGCTTGTTCTGTTGGCGTTGTGGGATTCACTTTTTCCGGCAGGGCAGGCGCCGGGCCAAAAGCGCGTCGGTCTATATCAACGTCCAATTGCGGCCGAGTGACACTCTCATTTTGAGAGCGCGTCTTCTTCGGACTCATACATTTCAAGCTTCAGTTCGGCCTGGTTCTCCCGCAGCTCGCGTTTCAAATTGTCGATCTGCGGTGCCCATAGAAAACCAAAAGAGACACAGCCATCCCGGCCTTTTACCGCGTGGTGGAGTCGGTGGGCCTGATAGATCCGTTTTGCATATCCGCTTTTTGGGACTACCCGGAAAGGCCAGCGCTGGTGGACGAGCCCGTCATGGGCAACAAAATACAACAGCCCGTACAGGGTCATTCCGATCGCAATCCACCAAAGCGGATCGTAGTAATTTGCGCCCAGGTAAAAAAGCACGATCGAGATGCCGGCAAAGACGACTGCAAACAGATCATTCTTCTCAAAGCTGTCCTTGTGAGGCACGTGGTGAGATTTGTGCCAGCCCCAGGCCCAGCCATGCATGATGTATTTGTGGGTAAACCAGGCCACAAATTCCATGAACATGACTGTCCCGATAATCAGGACGGCAGGTATCAGTACGTTGCTCAATTCAATTATCCCAGGTTCTCAACAAATTAGTCTTTGCGGTGTGGTGTCAGATTCGAACCTATCTTCAGTCTTTCCGCATGTATCTGACGCTACTAGGAAATATAGACCCGCCTGCGCGACAGGTAAATTGCGGCAATTAGCGCAACTATGCCTGCGATCAAGGGCGGAATCAGCGGTCCGATGGAGTTCAGGACACTGCCACCGTCAAAAAGTGCTTCCTTGTAGGCCTCGATAATCCAGGCATTTGGCGTTGCCCACCCGACGCCTTGCAACCAATCAGGCATCAGAAAGCGCGGGATCATCGATCCGCCAATGGCAGAAAACACCAGAACGACAAAGCTGGATATTGCATTTGCCTGCTGCCGGGTTGTGCAGGCACTGGCGGCGAACAGGGCGAGTGAAGATGCTGTCATTGCCGCCACAATAGTCACGATTACGAGGCTGAAGAAGTTGCCCCCGATATTGACGGAGTAAAAAATCCAGGCAAACAGGAAAATCAGCGCGACCTGACAGGTGCCCCTGGCGGTCAAGAAAAGGAACTTGCCGAGAACGAGCACATCAACCCCGCCAGGGCCAGCGGCGACGCGGTCAATAATGCTGGAATGTCGTTCTTCGATCAGGGAGATTGCCGCCTGCATGGATGAGAACAGAAGGAACATGAAGGCGATTGCGCCGGCAAAATAGCTGACGATGTCTATGTCATCTTCCTTGTCCACCAGCTCCATCGTGACCAGCTGTCCTTGATTGCCGCCGTCATCCTGGCCGGCACCAAGCTGGTCGTCGCCGTTGTCCAGGCGCGAGAGGTTATCTTCCAGGCTTCTTTCCTGTTCGGTGCTCAAACCTCCAACCAGTTGCTCGAAGACCGGTGCCGAGCGGCGCATCCTTACACCTGGAAATTCGGTCTGGATCAATCGTTGCAGATGACCGTTCAGGATTGATCCGGTCATTTGTGTGCTGGAATTCGACAGGATGTGGATGGGCGGGATGGAATCGTCATCGGAGGATGGCGGCAGGATTACGATCGCATTGTCAACTGCGCCACGCTTGACGAGTTGACTGACAAATTCGCGTGTCCTGGTTTCAGGCTCGGTTATTGTGATTCCGTCGATTTCATCAATCCTAGCGACAAGCCGTTCTGAAATTGGGGTCTTGGCGAGATCGACAATGGTCGTGTCCAGATTTGCCTCGGACCCGCCCGCGCCCGAGAATATGGTTGCAAAGATGGAAAAAATCAGGGGCGGAAGAATGAAGGCGAGCACGATTGCACCGCGATCCCTGACGGTCTGGAGAGCCATGACCTTTGCCACTGCAAGAATCATCGCTGGCTGTCCTTGTGTGCGAGAGTCATGAACAGGCTGTCGAGCCCGGGTTGCCTGAACCGGATTTCGTGTACATCAATTCCGGCATTGTAGATTATGTTTGCAACCTTGCCTTCGTCGTTTGGTCGAAGTTTCAGAAACGCGCTCCATTCCATGCCGCTCTTTCCCCTCTGAAAACCAGCCTTGATCAATCGGTTGGTTTGATTTTGGGAAAGGGTTTCCCTGACCGTGATCACTACTTCGCGCTTTTTACCGAAGGTGTTTTCGATCAGTTCTTCGGGTTTGCCAACTGGAACAAGGTTGCCACTGCGCAGAAATCCGACCCGATCACACAAGGCCTCAGCCTGGTTCATATCGTGGGTGGTCAAGATGATTGCTGCGCCGGACAGTCTCAGATTTTTGATGACGTCATGCAGACCGTGGCGGGCGTCGATGTCGACACCTACAGTTGGTTCATCGAACAGGATAATCGAAGGCTGATGCAGGATTGCCGCGGCGATGTTGGCGCGGCGTTTATAGCCGCCCGACAATGTCTCGATCGCATCATCGGCGCGATCTGCCAATCCGGTGGCTTCCAGCGCTGCTGCAGAGGCAGAGGCAATCTCGGTGCGGGCCAATCCGGATAGCTGCCCGAACAGAGCGAGATTTTCACGGACGCTGAGGAAGGGGTAGAGCGCAATTTCCTGCGGCACCAATCCCACAGCATTGTGGCTGCGGCCTCTTTCGATTTTCTCCCCATCCAGTTCGACATAACCGGTCTTGATGTGAACTCTACCGCAGATTGTGCGGATCAGCGTTGTCTTGCCCGAACCATTACTACCAAGCAGGCCGAAGATTTCACCCTTTCCGACGGAAAGTTCCAGACCATCCAGAATGGTCTTGTCACCATAACCTGCAGTCAGTTGGTTGATGACCAGCGGATACTCGTTGCGTAGATTATTCAACACCGGCCAGGATCCGCTCTAATCATCGATATATCGCGAGAACATTTTGCCGACATAGGCTTCAATGGCGGTGCTGTCCATATTGCATTTGGATAATTCGTCAAATGCCTGTTCGATCTGTCGTCGCGCTGCCAATTTTGACTGATTTATACCGGCGCTGCGCACCAATGTCGTCTTTCCGTCATCCTTGTTCGCGTCTTTTCCGGTAATTGCGACCGATTCCGTCTTGTCGATCAAGTCATCGATTGTTTGAAACGCGCCACCTATGTGACCAGCAAAACGATGAACAGCCTGCCTGACATCCGGTGATGCACCAGCGGCGACGCTGCCGATCTCTGCGGCGGACGCAAACAAGATGCCGGTTTTCAACCAATTCACCGTGTCGATATCCGTTGCGGGTTCATTTTCCTTGAACAAGGCAAGATCAATCTCCTGACCGGCAATCAATCCGTCGGATCCAATGGCAGAGTTCAAGATGGTTATGATCTGCAAACGGGCGTCAGCGCTGCCTTCCTTGCAACTGGCGACGACCTTGAAGGCCAGGTTCAGTAAGCCAACCGATGCCAGGATCGCGGTATCCACGCCAAATTGGCGATGCGTGGTGTTTTGTCCCCGGCGCAGGTTTGCATCATCCATGCTGGGCAGGTCGTCGAGGATCAACGAGGAGCAGTGAACCATTTCGACAGCGCAGGCGGCATCAAGGCAGAGTGCCGGGTTTGGGTTTCCGGCAGCCTCATGAACCAACAGGCACAATGTGGGACGAACCATCTTGCCTTCACCCAAACAGGCATAACGCATGGCCTCATGCACGGATGAAATTCCGGAATTGCTTTCCGGCAATAACTCATCAAGGCGCTTCCTTATCTGTTGCGACCGTTGCGCAGAAAAATCGCCCATAACGCCTCATTCTTGTTCTTTCCCGGTCAACACTGCGAAATGTGTGCCGAAACGGGACAGTTTGATGACTTCAGACTGCAGACATGACTTGACGGCCATCGCAATTTGGACACCTTAGTAGAAATTGGCAAAAATGTCAGATTAATGCCGGCCTAAGATGCTTGAAAAAAGAAAAAACGATCACCTTGATATCGTGCTTGCAAAACGGCATGCATCATCTTCGATTACGACTGGATTGGAACTGGTTAATTTCGTTCACTGCGCATTACCAGAGATAAATTTAGCCGACGTGGTCTTACATACGGAATTTCTTGGAAAACAGATCAATGCACCGGTTCTGGTCAGCTCGATGACCGGCGGGCCATCCAAGGCCGAGACGATCAATACCAACATCGCGATGGTTTGCGAGGATCTGAAGCTGCCTTTCGGGATCGGTTCGCAAAGAATAGCGCTGGAAAATGGCTCGAGCCGCGGTTTGGACAGGAATCTGAGAAAATATGCGCCGAGTGTTCCAATCATGGGCAATCTTGGCGCGGCTCAGCTCAATCAGGGTTATGGCGTTGATGAAGCACGCCGTGCGATCGAGATGATCGGTGCGGATGGCTTGTTCATTCATCTCAATCCGCTGCAGGAGGCCGTGCAATCGGAAGGTGACGGAGACTGGTCCAACCTGTTTGAAAAGATAGCAAGGCTTGCTTCGGACTTGCCGGTTCCGATTGCCGTCAAGGAAGTGGGATTTGGCATTTCGGATCAATTGGCTGCGGATCTGGTGGATGCCGGTGTCGAGATTATCGATGTCGCAGGCGCAGGCGGGACCAACTGGGCTTCAGTGGAAGCTGCCAGATCGCCGGACCCGGTCAGGAAACGGCTGGGCGAGACATTCTCGAATTGGGGGATTCCGACCGCAATCGCCGTCTCGCAGGCGAGGCGGGTTTGCCCAGATGCCACGCTGATCGCCTCCGGCGGTATTAAGAACGGGCTCGATATTGCCAAGGCGATCCGGATCGGTGCCGATTTAGGCGGTATCGCTGCCGGTGTCTTGAAGGAGGCAGTCGAGTCGGACGAAAAGCTTCACAGCCATCTGTCTGTCGTCATTGAGGAACTGAAAATCACCTGTTTCTGCACTGGTTCGAAAGACCTTGACCGGCTTCGGCAGGCCGAGCTTGCCGAACCAATTGGTATGTGAGCTACAGCCAGCTGTTTTTCGAAAGATGGCATCCCAATGTAAAGGGCATCTTGCGGTTATAGGGGCTGATCCTCGGCCACTTTATGCCCGCCTTGCGGCAGCGGATCCAGAAATCTGGCATGACGTACAGCATGCGCGCGCCGGTCATTATCGGATTGAGAAAGGCTGGCGGAAACAGAATATCGCGCTTCTTGCTCGTTGCGACGTGATTTGCCACTGCGTCATTGAAGGGCAGGTAGGTGCGGTTCCCTGTTTCCTTGATGCGAGCGGCCTTAGCGACACCGCCCATCGCCAGTATCGCGGTTTTGGGCAGTTCATCTTCCTTGAACGTTACAAGTTCTTCCTGGTCCCAGTATTCGCGAACCAGTTTCAGATAGTCGACAAGCGCGGGGTGGCCGGGTTTTGAACCGAACAGGGAATTGCAAGCAATGACAGGCGACCGCCACATTTGCGGCCAACCGAGATGGGGTGGGAATATGTTTCGCAAGGTTCCAAAAAAATCATAGCGTTCGACGAGATCGTCAATGTTGGCATAGTTGATATAGTCAAAATCCACATAGACGCCGCCAAAGCGGTTCAATATTTCGGCGCGTAACAGATCCGATTTCTGTCCCCAGCAGCTTGCGCGTTCGTATAGGTCTCTCGTTTCAAACTCAAAACCTTCTGTCCTTGCATCATCCCAAAGCTGGAAATCCCAATCGGGATGGCGGTCGCGCCAGGTTCTGGAGAGAGCAGAGAGCTTATCCGGCACCGGTCCGCCGAGCCATATTTGGTGGAAGACCTTGGGTATTGCCGGTTTGGCCTTAGCCTTGATCTTATCCGGTTTTATCGCGTCATATCTGGCCGCTAGCTTGCCAAGAAAGTCCGAATTCTCGTCATTTAGCAAAGCGCCAAGCACACCGTCCATTTCCAGCGCCTGTTCAAATAGCGGCCAGGCATTTTCCGTCATGTTGTTGATTCCTCGCCAGACGCGGTCGCTTTACCCGAACGCTATTATCTTCGATGCGTCAATGATTGATTGCCCAGGATTTTCTAAAAATAGGCTGATTTCGTTTGGCGTCCAGATGGCAACGGAATGTTCGTTTTCGGCGCAATTCAAAACAGAATTTTAACAAGTAGACAAGCGAAAGGGGGGCAGAAACAATTCAAATTTTACCGTTCTTGCTGACGGTAAATAAAGACTTTTCACTGATGTTGACGGCTACCCCAATACACCACCCAGGACACCATCATGCTTGCAAAGTTTTTTTCCTCCCAAAGTGGAAATTTCGCAATAACCGCTGCCCTTGCAGTTATTCCTATCTTTGGTGCAGCTGCTTTAGGTCTCGACTACTCCCGGATCAATCGTTTGCACTCTGACTTGCAGATTGCCACCGACAGTGCAGCGCTGGCGGCCGCAAAAGAAGGAATGAGCAACAAGGACAAAGCGGAGGATGCAGCCAATGAAATGTTTACCGCCAATATCCGCGAATATGACTACCTCAACCCGGTAATTCATGACTTCAAGATTTCCAGCGAAGATGTCACGGTAAGTGCTACCGCAAAGATTGATCTTGTATTCGGGGCGTTTGTGGGACGGCCATATATGAATGTAGCGGCCGAGGCGCATGTGACGCTTCAGTCTGATGAGAAGTATGAAATTGTCCTGGTGCTCGACAACACCTATTCGATGAAGGGCAAGAAAATACAGGATCTGGAAGTCGCTGCCGATACGCTGGTCGACTTGCTTGAAGCGAAATCAACTGCTGACATCAAGATGGGGATCGTTCCGTTTTCGCGCTATGTGAATGTCGGGCTTGGCAACAGGGGTCAGTCCTGGCTCTATGTTCCCGACGAGACCTCCTCGACCCGGAACGTTTGCTACAACAAGCGGGATGTGATCTCCAAAACCAATTGCCGGACGGAGACCAGAACCCGGCTTCGTGACGGCGTTACTGAATATTACGAGAAGAATATCTGTGACTACGAATATGGCGAGCCCTATCAGGTTTGCCGTGACCAGACCCGTCGTGAAAAATGGTATGGCTGTGTCGGGTCCCGCAACTACCCCTATAATGTGAAGGCCGATTATGTCGACCAGAAGATTCCCGGTTTGCTGAATGTCAGGTGCGGACGCGAGATAACACCGCTTACCGCCAATTTCAGCACGATCAGCGCCGAATTGAAGCGGATGTCGGTCAATGACGAGACCTATCTGCCGGCCGGATTTATCTGGGGTCGCAGATTGTTGAGCAGCAATCTGCCCTATTCGGAGGCGAAGCCTGCTGCGAATGACATCAAGAAGATCATGATCGTCATGACCGATGGGGAAACGACGACATCGCCAACCTATCCCTATCACAAGGGCAAGGATACGGTTCGTTCCGATGAATTGATGATGGAGATCTGTCAGGCTGCCAAGATTGATGACGGGATCAGGATCATTACCGTCAAGGCGATTGATTCGGTTCAAAACATCAAAACAAGTGGAAACGGCGACAACTTCCTCAAATGTGCCAGCAGTCCCGAAGATGCTTTCCTGGTGGATGACACCGACAAGCTGAAGGAGGTGTTCGAGGAGATTGCCCAGAAGATCGCACCCATTCGCCTTGCGATGTGACGATCCGAGCGCTTGAAGAACTCACCTGCGCCGATAGATGTTCATGACAACACCATTGGCGCAGGGGGCAGACTTGACCAATGCCAGTTCTGCCGGATGGGTGCCTGGTTCAAAAAGACGTTTTCCAGATCCGCATATGGCGGGAAAGGTCCAGAGCCGGAATTCGTCAACGAGTTCGTGTTCGAGAAGATACTGGATCAATTCCCAGCTTCCATGAATTTGCAGCAGCGGTCCATCTTCTGCCTTCAGCCGGGCGACTTCTTTGCCGATATTGCCTGAAATTGCCTTGGAATTTTCCCAGGGAAGTTCCATAAGTGTGGATGTCACCACATGCTTTTTTGCTGCATTCATCATTCGAGCAACAGGGTCGTCGTCGATTTCAGGCCAATGGCCGGCAAATAACTCGTAAGTTTTGCGGCCAAATAGCATGTCATAGGGATCGGCCATTGCCTCTTTACGGACCTGTGCCATTACGCCTTCCCAATAGGGTGCAGCCCAACCGCCCTTGTCAAAGCCGCCCGAGCGATCTTCATCCGGCATGCTTGGAGCCTGCATCACGCCGTCGAGCGACACGAAGGTCAGTATTGCCAGATTCCTCATTCGACGCTCTCCCTGTGCAGGAAGCTCTCCAGGCTCGTCAGCGTGCCTTCCCAGCCGTCTGCATGAACTGTGCAGGCGAGGTCGGTCGGGATACCTTCATGGACAATTGTCACTTCTGTTTTATCTTTTTTGTCTGCAAAGCGAAATGTAACCCGCATGGGGATATTCTCTAGCGGGTCAGGTGGTTGCCAAGTCCAGCTCATGATGATTTCTGAAGACCGATCGATCCGTTCGAACCTGCCGCCAACGACCGGTTTTCTACCGTCGGGCAGGGACCAAAGCAGCCTGAAATTCCCTCCGGATGCGAAGTCGTATTCCAGCACTTCTACCGCAATATCTATGGACGGTGAGAACCACTTTGCGATGGCATCTGCTCGCGTGAATGCATCGAATATCCGGCTGCGAGGCGCAGAAATATCGCGCCGTACAATCAGGGGAACCGGAGTGTCAGTCATCTTTGATGTCTCCCCGATCTTCCTCCAGTACGAAATCTTCCAGGCGTTTAAGCGTGCCTGCCCAGAATTCCCGATGCCTCGCGATCCAGTCTTCCGCTTCGTGCATTGGCGCGGCCTCCAGATGAAACCGGTGAATCCTTCCGTTGATCTCACGGCGGACCAGTCCGGCGGTTTCGAGCACTTTCAAGTGTTTCGAGATTGTTGGTTGGGCGACCTGGAACGGCGCCTGCAATTCGCCCGCGGACATGGCGCCTTTGTTTGCGAGCATGGAAATCATCTTACGGCGGGTGCCGTCACCCAGGGCATGAAATGCACGATCCAGCGGTGTTTGATAATTAATAGCCATATGGCTATATAAAATAACGAAGTTTGTGGTGTCAACAGTTTGGCGGAATCAATGAGTATGGCCGGTGGGGTGCGTCTGGCTTATTGGATGTTCATCACATTTGATCTTTGCCGCGAGCGATAATAATAAAGAGCGCTCGCACCGATCCACGGATTTGAGTATAAGAACATCGGAATGCAGATCGACATCGCCAATGGCGTTCTTCCCCGTCGCCAAACCGTCTGCAATTCAGGTAAAAGCCAAAACAAAAGAGTTTACCGATGACGCGTAAAATTTCGGCCATAACCGCTCGCCTGTTTCACATTCCCCTGGCGGAGGTGCTGGTCGATGCGAAGCATGGCGACCATCATCACTTTGAACTTGTCACCGCCACGGTGCATCTGGAAGATGGCAGCGAGGGTACCGGTTATACCTATACCGGTGGCAAGGGCGGTCATGCGATCAAGGCGATGATCGATCATGATCTTGCACCCTTCCTGATCGGCAAGGATGGTGAGGAGATCGAGGAACTGTATGACGCCATGCAATGGCATGTGCATTATGTGGCGCGTGGCGGTATCGCGTCCTTTGCGATTTCGGCGGTCGATATCGCGCTTTGGGATTTGCGCGGCAAGCATACCGATATGCCCTTGTGGAAGATGGCTGGTGGAGCCGGTCAATCCTGCCGCGCCTATTGTGGCGGTATCGACCTTAACTTCGAACTGCCAAAGCTGCTGAACAATATTCGCGGCTATCTCGATGCCGGGTTCAACGGGGTAAAGATCAAGATCGGTAAACCGGATCTGGCAGAGGACGTTGAGCGAATCGCTGCTGTCCGGGAGCTGATCGGGCCGGACATCGCGTTCATGGTGGATGCGAATTATTCCATGACGGTGGAACAGGCCATCGATGCCTCGAATTCCTTCAAACCATTTGATCTGGTGTGGTTTGAAGAACCGATCATTCCGGATGACTACACCGGTTTCGGAAGAATTGTAGAAGCAACCGGCATGCCACTGGCCATGGGAGAGAACCTCCATACAATCCATGAATTCGAGATGGCTTTTGAACTTGCGCAGTTGAGTTACATACAGCCGGATTCTTCAAATTGCGGTGGCGTTACCGGCTTCCTGCAAGTCGCGGAATTGTCCCGCAAATATGGTTTGCCTGTCTGCAGTCATGGAATGCAGGAATTGCATGTGAGCCTGTTGTCGGGCCAACCCAATTCCGGCTGGCTGGAAGTACATTCCTTCCCGATCGATCAGTACACAACCCGGCCGCTACAGGTCGAAAACGCTCTGGCAATTGCGCCAGATGATCCCGGCATCGGTGTTACATTTGACTGGAACAAATTGGAACGAACCAACATCTTGAAGAACTAAAGGGCTTGCCATGGCATCGAGATCAGCAGTTTATCGCGGAAACAAATCATTTTCGGTAGAGCAGAAAGAAGTCTCGGCTCCGGGCGCTGGAGAAGTGCAGATCCAAGTCGCCTATTGCGGCATTTGCGGCACTGATTTGCATATCTATCTCGGCCACATGGATCAGCGCGTCGGTTTTGAGCGTACCATTGGCCATGAGATGTCGGGTGTGATCTCGGCAATCGGGGAGGGGGTTTCCGGGCTTTCTGTCGGTCAGCATGTGGTCGTGCGCCCGCTCGATCATTGCGGAGTTTGCCCCGCCTGTATTGCAGGGCATGAACACATTTGTCACAATTTGAAATTCATCGGGATTGATACTGAAGGAGCATTTCAGGAGTTCTGGAATGTACCTGCCCATACGATCCATACCTTGCCGGATGATCTGAGCCTCGCGCACGCAGCCCTGATTGAGCCGTTGGCCGTGGCTTGTCATGATGTGGAGCGCGGTCAAGTTGCCGAGGGTGAGGATGTGCTGGTGATCGGCGGCGGGCCGATTGGCATGCTTGTGGCCCTGGTCGCCCGCAATGCCGGGGGAAATGTGGTCATTTCCGAGATCAATGAGAACCGCCTTGCCTATGCCGAGAAGCTCGGTTTTGCTACCGCCAATCCGCTGGAAACAGATGTCGCCAAGCTGATGAATGAACGGACCGGCAACAAGGGTGCTGACGTGGTGTTCGAGGTATCCGGTAGCCAGCCCGGCGTTGATCTGATGACTGCTGCTGCCGCTACGCGCGGGCGGATTGTGATGGTTGCTATCCATGCAACGAAGCCGCAAATCGACATGTTCCAATTCTTTTGGCGGGAGCTGGAGCTGATCGGTGCTCGGGTTTACCGGCCCGAGGATTACGACGCGGCCATGCAGTTGCTGGCTGAGGGCATTGTCGATTGCGACAGTTTCATCACCGATATTCAACCGCTTGACGCCATCCAAAGCGCATTTGAGACCCTGACCTCGAATCCCAATGCAATGAAATCAATGATCAGGGTATCCGGAGAACTGGCATGAACGTTTTAAAGTCTTTCGATCTGAGCGGAAAAACCGCTCTGGTGACCGGTTCCCGGCGTGGCATCGGGCGCGGAATGGCAGAGGCGCTTGCCGAGGCAGGTGCCGATATCATAGGCGTCAGCGCATCAATGGAAGCCGATGGCGGTGCGCTGGGTGAAGCAGTCAGGGCCAGCGGGCGCAAATTCTCCGGCTATCAATGCGACTTTGGCGACAGGGCAGCAGTGCACGGCTTTGCCGAACAAGTGCGCTCAGATCATTCGCAGATCGACATTCTCGTCAATAATGCGGGGACGATAATGCGGAAGCCCGCTGCCGATCATGAAGATGAGTTGTGGGATGTGGTCATCGAGATCAACCTGTCAGCGCAGTTTGTGCTTACACGGGAAATCGGCAAGACAATGGTCGAGCGTGGCAGCGGCAAGATCATTTTCACCGCTTCACTTTTGACGTTTCAGGGTGGGATTACCGTGCCGGGCTATTCAGCTTCGAAGGGTGGTATCGGTCAGCTGACGAAGGCGTTTGCCAATGAGTGGGCGCCCAAAGGTGTCAACGTCAATGCGATCGCGCCCGGCTATATCGAGACCGACAATACCGAGGCGCTTCGGAACGATGCGGCCAGGTACAAGTCCATTCTGGAACGAATTCCGGCCGGGCGTTGGGGTAATCCAGACGACTTCAAGGGACCTGCGGTGTTCCTGGCTTCAACAGCTTCCGACTATGTCCATGGTGAAATCCTGGTGGTGGATGGCGGCTGGATGGGGCGCTGAACAGGCGACTTGCAATCAGTTCAGGCGTTCAGTTCAAGCTCTTTCTTGAGTCGCTCGTTCTCTGATCTGAGACGGGCCATTTCTTCACGCAGCGGTGCAAGCTGGGGTTCCAGCTCCTCAAGGGTCACCCGTTGCGGAATGTGCTGCGGACAATTCCAATCCAGCGCCTCGACTGAGATGACGACTGCACGCTCGGGCAGGCCACGATAGGTCGGATCCTTCAGCTTGGTCGTGAGAAGCGGATCTTCCTTGGAGTCGATTAGTTTGGCGCGGCCCCATATCTTCAAGCGGCGCCTATTGGGATAATCCATCAGGATCATTGCGATCCTGTCATTTTCCTTGAGATTGCCTGCGCTCAGATATTGCCGGTTGCCGCGAAAGTCGGCATAGGCGATGGTCTTGTCGTCAAGCACTTTGAGGAAGCCGACCGGACCGCCCCGAAACTGAACATAGGGCCAGCCGGTTTCCGATACGGTTGCCTGGTAGAAGCCGTCGCGCGCCGAAATAAATTCCGCTTCGACCGGGCCAATGCGATCTCCGCGATCGGCCTCGGGCAGCAGGAATTTCGAGTACGCCTCAGCTGATCCCTGTTGTTCCTGAACAGACAGGACGGACGGTGTAAAGCCGATTTCAGCGAAAGCGCGAGCCATGATCTTCCTCGTTTGGTTCAGCAGATGGGCGTATAACGGCAAGATAGTTTATTTCATTATAAGTTAGAATAATCATTTTACTGAAGATATTATTCCATTATATTGAATAGTTGATGGACAAGTTTCAAGCGATTCAGGTTTTTGTCAAAGTTGCCGACTGTCAGTCATTTGCGGGCGCAGCACGAGAGATGGGCATGTCGCCGCCCGCCGTGACACGGTCGGTGTCCATGCTTGAGGAAGCGCTCGGTACGCGATTGTTTGTCCGAACTACACGAGTGACCAGGCTTACTGACAGTGGCAGGGGATTTCTGGCTGACAGCAGGCGCATTCTCGCCGATTTGCAGGAAGCCGAAGAGGCTGCTGCCGGATCGCATGCGGAACCGCAGGGAGAATTGCGGATCACGGCTCCGGTCTTGTTCGGCCGTATGTATGTGACACCGATATTGGGTGAGTTCCTGCAGCTTTATCCGAGGGTTCAGGCGAGTACTTTATATCTTGATCGAAATGTGAGCCTGATTGATGAGGCGATTGATGTCGCTATCCGAATTGGGGAACTGCCTGATTCATCGCTGACCGCGATCCGATGCGGAACCGTCCGACCGGTGATGTTCGGATCGCCTGACTATTTCGAAATGCATGGAGTTCCAGCACATCCTGATGATCTGTCACATCATGTGCTTGTCCAGTCGACAGCAGTTGCCGTTTCGAATGAGTGGAATTTTGTCGAGAACGGAAAACCGCGGTCCATCAGAATAGAGCCGCGCATTCGGATGAATACGAATGACGCAGTCATTGAAATGGTGGTTCGGGGGTGGGGCGTGTCCCGGCTCTTCTCTTATCAGGTCGCTCCGCTTATTGCCGAAGGGCGTCTGCGGGCAATCCTGGAAGGCTATGAATTGCCTCCCTTACCGATCCATGTGGTTCATCAGGAAGGACGCACGGTCTCGGCACGGACGCGAAAATTCGTGGATTTCATTGTCGAGCGTCTGCGTGCTGACGTCCACCTCAACTGAGTGGTACAATTTGTGCCTTGGCAATGGCTTGCTGTCACCATAGATGAGCAAAGCTTGACATGGTGTTTGCTGTTAACTTACCCGTGGCCAGCATCCCTAGACGACAAAAGGCGCCGAGATCGAAATGCTTCGTGAACAAATGGCCAGGCTGGTCAATCATCCGAGATTTGAGCAAACAATTATTGTGCTGATCGTCATCAATGCGATTACGCTCGGTCTGGAAACCAGTCCGAGTGTAATGGAAAAAATCGGTCCGATATTATTGATGTTGGACGGCGCGATCCTGACGGTTTTCGTCATTGAACTTGTCATGAGGATGTATGTCGATTTCCGCGGGTTTTGGCGCGATCCGTGGCGGATCTTCGATTTTATCGTCGTGGGTGTGGCGCTGGTTCCTTCAGCCGGGGCGTTCTCGGTTCTGCGCGCCTTTCGGATTTTGCGTATCCTGCGGCTTGTCTCGAATATTGAGGCGATCAGGCGGGTGGTTACAGGCCTGCTGCAGGCAATTCCCGGCATGGGGTCGATTGTCATGCTGCTGGCGATGATCTTCTATATCTTCTCGGTGATCTCAACGAAGCTGTTTGCTGCATCCTTCCCACAGTGGTTCGGGTCGATCGGGGACAGCGCCTATACGCTTTTCCAGATCATGACGCTGGAGAGCTGGTCGATGGGGATCGTTCGGCCGGTAATGGAACAATACCCCTATGCCTGGGCGTTGTTTGTTCCGTTCATCCTGGTGACATCCTTTACGGTGTTGAACCTCTTCATTGGTGTCATTGTGGATGCAATGCAGACTGAGCACGAGGCCGAAGCGCAGGCCGACCGGGCAGATTTGCACAAGGAAACCGAAAGAGTGCTCCGTGAGGTCAAGGAACTAAGGCGAGAAGTCGCCGAGCTGCAGCTTTCCCTCAAGAATAGTCAGAATTAAACCATCGTCCATATTGTGCCGGTTTCCACAGGTTGAAACTCCGACAAAGTTAGTATTGGCATGGCGGCTGGTGTTGGCATAGAATAATTTTACCGTCTGGTAAAATATTTGGCCGGCAATCCGACTTGCCGGATGATGAATTCTGATAAGCACACAAAAAACCATTGAGGGAAACGACGATGAACTGGACCCCAAACCGCAGATCATTCAACGCAATGCTCGCCAGCATGGCAGGTGCAACCGCTCTTGGTCTAAGGCCTGCTAGCGCCGAGACCATTAAGGTCGCAGGTATTTACACGCAGCCGATTCAGCAAAAATGGGATGCCCGGCTGCATGAGGGTCTGGAGGCCGCGAAGGCCAAGGGGGACATCGAATATGTGTTCTCGGAAAAAGTTGCCAATACCGATTATATCCGCGTGCTCCGCGAATATTGCGAATCCGGCGTCAAGCTTGTCGTCGGCGAGGCGTTCGGCATTTCCAAGGAAGCGCGTAAGGTGGCTGACGAGTATCCCGATATCGCATTCCTGATGGGTGACCCGTTCAAGCCGCATGGCAACAATTTTTCGGTTTTCGACAACTACATCCACGAGCCCTGTTACCTGATGGGCATCATTGCCGGCTCGATGACCGAGAACAATCGATTGGGTATGGTGGGCGGCTATCCCATCGGTGAAGTCAACCGGCTTTTCCATGCCTTCATCAATGGCGCGAGGTCGGTCAATCCCGATATCGAATACAAGGTTACCTTCATCGGATCCTGGTACGATCCGCCAAAGGCCAAGGAAGCCGCCTTTGCCCAGATCGAGGCAGGGGCCGACATCATGTATGCCGAGCGGGCAGGGGTGGTCGATGCCGCGCGCGAAAAGGGTGTGCTAGCCTTCGGCAATGTGAATGACATGAACAAGGAAGAAAACGGTACGGACGTTGTCGTCACGTCGGCACTTTGGCACATGGAAGCGGCGATTGCCCATGCCATCGACCTGGTCAAGGCTGGAGAGTTCAAGGCCGAGGACTACAAGGAATGGACGATGATGGCCAAGGGTGGCGCCAGCCTGGCACCTTACTACGAGTTCGAGGACAAGATTCCCCCAGACGCAAAGGCCAAGGTCGAGGAAATCAAAGAGCAAATCCTGGCCGGCGATTTCGTGGTCGAGATAAACGATAACGAGCCGAAGTCGTCATATTGACCGTAGCGGGCTGATGGCCGCCGCACCAATTCTGGAGTTCCGGGGCGTCACCAAGCGCTTCGGAGCCCTGACGGCAAATGACAACATTTCGCTGACGCTAAATCAGGGTGAAGTGCTGGCGCTGCTTGGCGAAAACGGTGCCGGCAAGACCACCCTGATGAACATTCTGTTCGGTCACTATCAGGCCGATGAGGGAGAAATCCTGGTCGACGGCGAGGCATTGCCGCCGGGTTCCACCCAGGCAGCGATTAGTGCCGGCATCGGAATGGTGCACCAGCATTTCACGCTGGCGGATAATCTTACTGTTCTTGAGAACATTACCGTCGGTACGGAGAGTTTGTGGTCCTGGCGGCAGGAAAATCAGGCTAACCGGGAGAAGCTCACCCGGATGATCGAGGATTATGGCCTGGTGGTCGATCCCGATGCACTGGTTTCGACACTGTCTGTGGGGGAGCGCCAGCGGGTTGAAATTCTCAAGGCACTTTACCGCGATGCCCGTATCCTCATTCTGGATGAACCGACGGCAGTGCTCACACCGCAGGAAGCAGATCGGCTGTTTGAAACCCTGAAATCGATTACGGCCAAGGGTCTTGCGGTCATTTTCATCTCGCACAAATTGCATGAAATTCTTGCCATCAGCACAAAGGTCGCTGTCTTGCGCCGCGGTTCCATTGTCGGAACGCTGGCGACGAAGGATGCAAAACGGGAGCAGCTGGCTGAGCTGATGGTGGGCCGTGTCGTCACGCGACCCAAACTCTCTGCTATCAAGCGCGGAGCGCCGGTTCTGGAGATCAGTGACCTGACCACCGGCGGTGGTGGCTCGTCAGCGCTGAAGAATGTCGATCTTGTTATTCATGCCCATGAAATTGTCGGGATAGCTGGTGTTGCGGGCAATGGTCAGGCGGTGCTTGCCGACATCCTGTCAGGGCTGATTGGAAATTTCACTGGTAGTGCCAGTATCAACGGAAGGGAACTCGCTGCCGGTGATCCGAGATCGATTGTAGCCTCCGGTGTCGGCCGTATCCCCGAGGACCGTCATGCGCGCGGCATGATTGGCGACATGGAAATCTGGGAGAACCTAATCTCGGAAGATCTGCGTTCAAGCGAAATTTCCTATGGGGGAATGGTCATCAACGGAGATCGCGCCAGGGAAAGGGCGACCGAGCAGATCAAGGAATTCGATGTCCGCTGCGAGGGTCCGGAAGCGGAAACCAAGCTTTTGTCCGGCGGCAATATGCAGAAACTGATCCTGTCGCGGGCATTGTCGCGCAATCCGTCCTTTATTTTAGCCAATCAACCCGTGCGTGGCCTGGATGAGGGTGCAATTGCCTATGTTCAAGGGCGTCTGCTTGAAGCACGGCAGGCCGGCGCAGCTATCCTGTTGATCTCGGAGGACCTGGACGAACTGATGTCCCTGACCGACAGGATTGCGGTGATCTATCATGGCAGTTTGAGTTTGCCGGAACCGCCCGGAAAACGTTCGATTGCCGAGATCGGCCTGATGATGGCGGGGCAAACCCAGAATAAAAGTGAAGAATTGCAAGGGGTTGGACATGGTCATTGAACCACGGCAATCCGTTTCGATTTGGCGTGCCGGCCTTGCGCCTGTGTGGGCAATACTCGCTTCCATGGCAATCTGCGCGGTGTTGATTGCCTGGGCGGGCGCGTCGGTTCCCAATGCCTATGCGTTGTTGATCAAGGGTGCCTTTGGTTCGGCATTTGCGATCAAGGAGACGCTGACGCGATCGATACCACTGATCTTCACGGGTCTTGCCGTCTCGGTGGCGTTTCGTGCGAAATTCTACAATATCGGGGCAGAAGGTCAGCTTTACGCCGGTGCCCTGGCAGCCACCTTCTTCGGGACGGGTTTGATAACCCTACCGCCAGCGTTGATGATCCTGCTATTGATCCTGACCGGCGCGATCGCCGGTGGCGCCTTATTGATCGTGCCGGTGCTTCTCAAGACGCATCTGAAGGTCGACGAGGTCGTCACGACGCTGTTGCTGAACTTCGTCGTGTTACTGCTTGTCAGCTATCTGATCGAAGGGCCGTGGAAAGATCCTATGAGCCTTGGCTGGCCGCAGGCAGCTTCGATCATCGATGAGGGTGTCTTTCCCTTATTGCTCGAGAAAGGGCGATTACATCTGGGCCTGATCATCGCAATCCTGTTTGCGATCCTGGTTTGGCTGATGATGCGGTTTACGGTATTGGGCTACGAGATCCGGGCTGTCGGGTACAATGCGAAGGCGGCAGAATTTGCCGGTATCAACGTCAACCGGACCGTAATCATCACGGCATTGATTTCGGGTGGTCTGGCTGGCATTGCCGGCGTCAGCGAAACGGCTGGCCTCAAAGGGTATCTTACGCTCGATCTGTCTCCGGGCTTTGGTTATACGGGGATCGCGGTTGCCATGCTTGCCCAGCTTAATCCGCTGGCAGTTATTCCGGCCGCGATCTTTTTGTCAGCAGTCTATGTCGGTTCCGACGCCATGAGTCGCGCAGTCAACATCCCGACCTATATCGCGGACGTTCTGGTAGGCGTTTCCGTTCTTGCAGTGTTGTGTAGCGTTATGCTCAGCCAATATCGGATCAGGTGGCTGAAATGAGCGATCTGTTCGAAATCCTGTTTACCGCCGGTTTTTGGGCCGCAACGATCCGTATCGTCAGTCCTTTGATCTTTGGTACGCTGGGTGAACTGATCTGCGAACGTGCTGGGGTACTCAATCTGGGCATTGAAGGCATCATGACCGTTGGCGCGATGGCAGGCTGGATGTGGGTCTATCAGGGTGGCGATTTGTGGACCGGGGTAATCTTTGCAGCCTGTGTCGGAGCCTTGTTCGGGTTGTTACACGCAATCTTCACGGTGCATCTGTGCCTGTCGCAGCATGTGACCGGTATCGGGATTACGCTATTCGGATCTTCACTCAGCTATTTCATCTATCGGATGTTGCTGCCGGATGCGACAACGCCGCCGAAGATCGAGCCGTTCGAACCTTTGCTCATACCGTGGTTTTCAGAACTCCCCATTGTAGGCGAAGCCTTGTTCAGTCAGACGGCGTTGACCTATCTTGCGCTGCTGACGGTCCCGGTCGTGTGGTATGTCTTGTTCAGAACACCGGTCGGTCTCGCGGTGCGCATGTCGGGTGAGAACCCGGTGGCGGTCGAGGCGCAGGGGATCAATGTGCTGGCGGTCAGAACCGGCGCGGTCATGGTTGGAAGTGCGCTGATGGCAGTTGGTGGCGCGTTCATCACCATGTCCTGGTTCGATGCGTTTTATTTCGGGATGATCAATGGCCGGGGCTGGATTTGTGTTGCGCTGGTCATTTTTGCCTCCTGGCAACCTGGCAAGGCGCTATTGGGAGCGCTTTTGTTTGCCGGGCTTGAAGCCATGCAGGTTCGAGCGCAACAATCGGCCGGCGCCATTATTCCCTACCAGTTCTTCCTGATGCTGCCTTACATCATGTCGATTGTTGCGATGATCGTAATGGCTCGCAAAACCAAATATCCACAAGCTCTGCTGGTGCCATTCAGGCGCGGCGAGCGTGTCTAATGGAGAATAGTGTGCTTAGCGAAAACGATCAGAAATTCCTTCGGCTTGCCTATGAGGAAGCCAAGGCCGGATTTGATGAGGGTGGTTGCCCGATTGGTTCCGTTCTTGCCAAGGGTGATGCGCTGATCGCGCAGGGGCGAAATCAGAGGGTGCAGGGTGGTGATCCGATCGCCCATGGCGAAATGGATTGCCTACGGAAGGCGGGGAGGCAGAAGACCTATCGCGGGATGACCTTATATACTTCGCTATCGCCCTGCATGATGTGTTCCGGCACGATTGTTCAATTCGGGATCGAACGTGTTGTGGTCGGCGAGAACATAAATTTCGGCGGCAATGAAGATTTCCTGCGCGAAAGAGGCGTCGAGGTTGTGGTGGTGAATGACCGGGATTGCATCGATCTCATGCAACGTTTCATAACCGAGAAACCTCAGCTCTGGGCCGAGGACATCGCCGAGGATCCGAGCTGATAGAATACGATTGCAAGGATGCGAGGCGAATCCATCATTTTCAGAAATGATCTAACGGGATCAAAAAGATAACCCGCCAGCTTGGGGAAACTGGCGGGTATCTTTTACTTCCATGTGATCAGCAACGTAGCTTGGGGGGGTGCAGCTGACCACACGTAAACAACTCCCATAAAGTACCGGGATCGTCAAGGCACATTTTGACAATTTAAGCACAATATTGATTGAATTTACGCAAACATTTCGATGATTATTAACAAATTACAAATGGTAAATTGATTTACCAGTTAACAGATGTGGAAAACGGCTAATTGGAGATGGCCTTAACTGAACGTTAATTCAGCGAATCGCATCATATTTTTACTGTGGAAATTTCGCCTATGAGTTTTGTTCCGATCAAGTCCGATTCGATTTGATGTAATCACATAAATTCAGCGGTGGAATCGTGGGAGGCGCCAGAATTGGCATTTTCTATCGCTGCTCGATGGAATTAACCCAACTTCGCAAGAAACTCTCCTTGCGCATCTTGTCCAGGAAGACCATCAGGCCAGGTCCCAAGCGGATAGGGCGAACGCTCTGCGATTCATAGGAGTCCCGTGCTTCTACTGGCGGCAAGCCGGTCTGTTCGACAAGTTCAGGATAATTGCCAAGCTCGGACAGGAAATCGATCATAGTACCGGCAGCCTCGTAATTTTTGACGGTGTTGGGGATGATTGCGGTTCTCAGCATGACGCTGACAAAATCATCCATCTCCACTGTGATAATTCCCGGGGTGTCACCCAGTTTCGAGTTTGCATAGCTGTCGAGCACATTGTAGGCGAAGGCCAGCTTACCGGAGGCGACATCGGCGAGCATCGCGCCGGAACAACAATATAGTCTTGTATTTAGTCTGCCCATGACTTCGGTCAGCCGCCAGAAAGATTCGGTGTTGCGCGAATCCTGTGTTGCAAACAGATAGCCGGTTCCCGAAGTGCGAACATCATAGGTTCCGATCCGCCCGTCAAAGATCTCAGGGTATTCCCGAAGCAGTTCGATCAGGTCTTCACGATTACTCGGTATTGGCAGTTCTTCGAAGGTGGACTCGGAGATCACGAGTACAGCGCGTTCCTGCGTGAATGCAAAAACGCGATCCCGCCATGTGGCCCAGTCGGGTAGCAGGGAAGTGGCATCGGAGACATATCGCCTCGTAAATCCGTCATTGGCCAGCTTAGTTTGTAAATCCATGGCAGAGGAGATGCCAAGATCATAACTCGCATTCTCGTCGTGAAGCGCGCGCATGACTTCAGAGCTGGAGGCGACCACATATTCAATGGCGATATCAGGATGACGTTTTTGAAATTCAAAAATGATCGGTTCAAAAACTTCGACATCGGCGGTCGAAATGATGGACAGCATCGAACCATCTTCGACAGACGCATAGGATCGCTTGGCTTCGATTTCAAATGCATCAGCCGGGCTAAATGCAAGGATCAGGATAAAGGCAATACAAGCGATACGCATGCGCCAACTCCATTGTCGTTCGTGCCAATAACCAGCTTGCCGCCATGGGCTCGTGCAACATCATCAGCGATTGTCAGGCCGAGACCGGAACCGACAATGTCATTGACGTTCGTACCGCGCGAAAACCGTTTGGTCAGATTCCTGATGTCGGCGTCGGCAAACCCCCGTCCTTGATCGATGAAGTCAATGCGGCAGGTGTCTGACGGGATCAATCTGACGACGATCTCTGTCTCGCCGGGCGAATATTTAATGGCATTGTCCAAGATGTTGCGGGCTGCATTTTGAAGCAAGATCGGATCACCGCTGATGCTGAAGTCGTTGTTGGGAAGTTGCAGGTCAATCTGGATATCTTTCAGTTCCGCAGTAGGTGACAGCCGGTCGACAACTTCGTGCAGGAGTTCCTTGGGATCAATGTCCTGGGTTTCCAGCTGATCGGAGCGAAAGGTCACCATGGCATGATCGAGCAGCTGACCGGCAGACCGCGAACTTTCGTCAACGGCCCGGATCATTTCACGAACCGAATTGCGGTTCTTAGGCCGTTCCATCTGGCGATGGATTACCTCTGCCTGGGTTCGCACGGTTGCCAGGGGCGTTCGAATCCTATGTGCTGCTTCGGCGATCAGGTCCTCGGACCGGTTCAGCGCATCGCGGAGGCGCCGCATGAAGCTGTTCAATCCACTGACCAGCGGGACCAGTTCTGTCGGCGTAGTTGCAACGACAGGCCGCAGATCATTTGGCCCCCTTCGCGCGACAGATTCTGCCAGCTTGTTAAGCGGAGACAGGGCATTTTGCGCGGCAAATGCGCTTAGCGCGGTTGCAAAGAGAAAGAAGCCCACGCCTACGGCAGTTGCGGTCGTGGTGATCCTGGTGGAGATCGCTGCCAAACCCAGTCTGGTTTGTCCGACAACCACCAACACAGTCCTGGATTGATTACCAACACTCAGTGTCCTCGAAACCGTAGCTGTACGGACATTGTCGCCCCGATACTCCATGGTTTCGAATAACGGTGTGCGTGACGCGTTCCTTGCTTCATTTATTGGCAGATCTTCGTAGCCGGTAAGGGTCTCGCCATCGACGATGACCCTGTAGAATACGCGGTCCTCACTGATTGTGCCCAGCATTGAGAGCGCGGAATAGGGTAGCTCCAATCGGACAGCGCCGCCTTCGGAATAGACCGCGTCGGCAATCGAGGTCGCGGAGGCTGCCAGAATATTGTCCTGCGTGTCGGTGGCGGCCTGTTCCGCAACGAAACGAACCGTGAAAAAAAACGCCAGTGAGAGAAGCGCAGCGATAATTGCCAGCTGGATAACCAGCCGGCGTCTAATTGATCCTGTCGGCTTCAATACGCTCATGTCTTTTGCGTCATGTGGTAGCCGACGCCACGGACTGTTTCTATCGTGACGGGCGAATCCTGAAGTTTGCGGCGCAACCGGCCGATATAGACTTCAATCGCGTTCTCGGAAACATCATCCTGAAATGAAAACAGCCGGTCCATCAGATAGGATTTGGAGAAAATCTTGCCCGGTGCGTTGAAGAATATCTCGAGCAATCGAAGTTCGCGGTTCCTCAGCGCTTCGCTGTGACCGTTGAATGTAATCTGCCCTGCGGTCGAATCAAAAACCACACCTCCGAACTCCTTGCTGTTGTTCGCAGCACCTCCCAATCTGCGCAAAACCGCGCGCGAACGGGCTTCCAGCTCGGAAAAATCGAATGGTTTGGTGATGTAATCGTCAGCGCCAAGATCGAGAAGTCCGACCCGGTCGGAGACTTCCGAACGGGCCGTCAGCACGATGACGGGGGTGGAATCTGCATTGATCCGATGGCTTCGAAGGAATTCACGTCCGTCACCATCGGGCAGCATAATATCGAGCAATATCAGATCGTAAGCGACCGTTCTTGTCCTCAGTTCTGCGTCTCCCAGATTGGGCGCATGGTCAACAACGTGACCGTCCAGCGCGAAACGATCGCTTAGCGCCTTGGCGAGTTCCTCATTGTCTTCAACAAGCAAAAATCGCATTGCGTCTGTCTGTATCCAGCCGTGACAGGTTGGTGTCAGGTTACTAAACTAATGTCCTAGCAGAACGGGTTTCACCCGGTCTGTCAAATGGGAGGATATAATGACAAAACGTCTCTTTGCGGCGCTCGTTACGGGTGCCGTGCTTTCAATCAGTGCCCCAACTGTAGCGTCAGCAGCAGAATGCATCGCACCCGCTAACCCAGGCGGCGGCTGGGATTTCACCTGTCGTCAGATCGGCAAGATCATGTATGACATCGGTGCCGTCGATAAACCGGTACAGGTCACCAATATGGCCGGAGCCGGTGGCGGACTTGCCTACAACCATGTCGTAAACGAACGTGGTGATGATGATGATCTCATCGTAGCGGCATCTTCAGCGACTTCGACCCGTCTGGCCCAAAATGCCTATGCCGGCATGACGGCCGATCAGGTTCGTTTTGTTGGTGCAATTGGTGCCGACCCCGGCGTGATCGTGGTTGCCAAGGACAGCCCATACCAGTCACTTGGTGAGTTGGTCGACGCGATCAAGGCTGATCCGAGCTCGGTCGCTTTTGCGGGTGGTTCCGCAGTTGGCGGTTTCGACCATCTCAAGCCGTTGATGATCCTGCAGCGCGCAGATTTCAATGACATCAAGAAGGTCAAATATATCGGTGTTGACGGAGGCGCGGATGCGATCACCCAAACCGTTGGTGGATTTACCCAGGCGATGACCGGCGACATGTCGGAAGTTGTCGGCTTCCTGAAGTCCGGTGATGTTCGTGTTCTTGCGGTATTGACCGAAGAGCGCATACCCGGTTTTGACGACATTCCAACTGCCAAGGAACAGGGTTTTGACGTCGTAGCGGTTAACTGGCGTGGTCTGTACATTCCGAAGGATGTCAGCGATGAGACCTTCAACAGCTGGGCAGACAAGCTGCAAAAAGTTGCTGACAGTGATGAGTGGAAAAAGGCCATGGCAGATAACGGTCTTGCGCCGTTTACCAAGGTCGGTGGCGACTTCCAGAGCTATGTTGATAGCCTGGTAGCCGAGATCAACAAGCTGTCGAAAGACATCGGAGTGATCCAGTAATGGCAAGTGACCGGATATTTGGTCTGGTCGCACTGTTTGTAGCGCTCGCATATATTGCGAGCGCTACGCAAATTCAGACCAGTTTCCTGGCTGATCCAGTTGGGCCGAAGTCCTTTCCGATCTTGGTGGGGTCAGTGGCGGCGATTTCCTCGCTATACATGATATTCCGGCCTGATCCCGATCCGAACTGGCCGGTAGGGAGAACCTGGGGGGCGCTCGCGCTGGCAGTCGTCGTTTTGATTGGCTATGCCTATTCGTTGAAACCGATGGGCTTTATCGTGCCGACAGCAATAGCTGCAGCGATCTTAAGCTACCAAATTTCCCCCAATGCCCAGAAGGCTGCCATGTCCGGAGTAGGCCTATCGATCGGGCTTTTCATCTTATTTAAATTTGCCTTGGGATTGGGCCTGATCGCCTTTCCCAAAGTCTTGACCGGGTAGTCGATGACGTGGATATTCTAGCAAATCTGGCTTTGGGCTTTTCCATCGCGCTTTCCCCCTACACTCTTTTTCTGGCGATTGTCGGGTGTTTCCTTGGAACAATAATTGGTGCCTTGCCGGGTCTCGGACCCTCCAATGGCGTGGCAATCCTGATTCCGCTGACCTTTACGCTCGGCCTTGACGCCACATCGGCGCTGGTCCTGATGACGGCAGTTTACTACGGCGCCATGTATGGCGGTCGGATCAGTTCGATCCTGTTGAATATCCCGGGCGATGAACCGGCGTTGATGACAACGCTTGATGGTTATCCCATGGCCAAGGCGGGCAGAGCAGGGGACGCGTTGGTGCTTTCGGGTGTTGCCTCTTTCGTTGGCGCGTTTCTGGCAACCGTAGGGCTGATGCTTTTGGCGCCGATGCTGGCGCGTGTCGCCTTCCTGTTCGGTCCGGCTGAATATTTTGCGCTCTATCTGCTGGCGTTTTGTACGCTGGGCGGAATGGCGTCGAACAACCAGGCAAAGTCTGCACTTGCCTCCTGTATCGGCCTTGCCATTGCAATGGTCGGGGTTGACAACAACTCCGGATTGCCGCGGTTGACGGGCGGCAATATGCACTTGATGGACGGGATTGATTTTCTTGTCGCCATTGTCGGCCTGTTTGCGATTGCCGAGGTGTTTTTCTTTATTGAAAGTCACGGCAAGGGATCGTCCATCGGCGTGAAACTGGAGAAGGTCACCATACCGTGGAAGGACATCTTTGTTTCAAAATGGACGATGCTTAGATGTTCGGTAGTTGGTTTCATCGCGGGAATTCTACCAGGCGCGGGGGCGTCGCTGGGATCGTTCCTGGCCTATATGTCGGAAAAATCCCTTGCGGGAGAGAAGGGCGGATTTGGCACCGGCGTTCCGAAAGGCGTAGCCGCACCTGAAGCAGGCAACAACTCGGCTGCCGGCGGCGCGCTCGTTCCCATGCTCACTCTTGGTGTTCC
>JANQQM010000049.1 GCA_028289365.1 Salaquimonas sp.
GAAAATGGCGTGGGACGCGCCCTTGCAGCATGCGCTCAGCCGCCTGAGATCCACTGCCCCCGACACCACCATGGATGTACAGAATCGCCGGGAAGGGTCCGTCTCCGTCCGGTTTTTTCCAGGCCACTGGAATATAAGCACCGTCGTACGAGCGGACGAATTCGTGGTGTGTCTCTACTTCGCGTGGCGATTTCTGCGCGAATGCGGTTGCGGGAGCAAGAAAGGTCCCGATGACAATCCAGATCAATGAAGGTCTATGGCACATGCTACTGCTCCTGGCTTGATCTTTAATCCGCATCGAACTTTTCCGACTCGCCCCGACTTCGAGTCGATAATGCAAGGCATTCATTCGTTAAACCGATTATTGGGAACCACGCGGATGATATCCATTGCAATCTTCGGATCGCATCGTAGGCTGGGGCATATTGCGCACTCCAAAGTCGCAGAAGCTTCACTTCGGTGTGACCCAATTCTACGTTGAGTTTACAGTCAATCAGCACACAAACCCTGATCAGGCGAGGAATATGTCCGACACTGTTGCAACACGTCAACGATTCTTGCTCGTGCTGCTTTTGTTCTTGCATACCGTGAACACCTACATGGACCGTGTGTGCATCTCTTCTGCCAAAGGGGCGATGCAAAATGATATTTCCGGCCTCGATGACCAAATGATGGGATATGTCTTTGGAATTTTTGCCATTGGATATGCGTTGTTTCAGGTGCCGGCCGGATGGTTTAGTGATCGAGCCGGCCCGAGACGCGCTCTGACAATCGTGGTGATCATTTGGAGCATCTTTACGGCGCTAACTGGGGCCGTCTACACCGCGATTAGCTTGTTAATTGTGCGATTTCTATTTGGGGTCGGCGAGGCGGGCGCGTATCCCGGCGCAACTCGCGCCTTATACAGTTGGCTGCCGGCCAAAGAACGGGGTCTCGGGCAAGGGATTTTTCACTCCGGTGCACGAGTTGGGGCAGCGGCCTCTCTGGTGGTGATGCCAATCTTGATTGGCATGATCGGCTGGCGTTTGACATTTGTGGCCAACGCCTTAATCGGTCTGGTTTGGGGTATCGTTTGGTGGTTCTGGTACCGAGATAATCCAGCGGATCACAATTCGACCAATGATGCAGAGGTCGCTTTGATTGAACAAGGCATCCGGGAAGAAGCAAGCACGAACCATTCGATACCATACATTCAAATTGTCACTTCGGCGAATGTCCTGTTGGCGATGTTTCAATACGCTGCCAGCAATATCACGTTTTTTGTCAGCATTACCTGGCTACAGCCGTATATCAAAGAGACATGGGGGGAAGATTTCGCGTACCTGGCATCGGTCCCACTGCTATTCGGCGCCGTCGCATTGTGGGTATCCGGATACTTGGTAACACATTTGCACAAGATGGGAATGCCAGTTTGGTCGCGGCGATTGCCCGCGATGGTCGGCTACTCACTGGGAGCCATCGGATTATTGCTGTGCACGCAAACTGTCGATTCGGAGTCTGTGTGGCCGTTTATTGCCTGTTTCTCGCTGGCGATCTACGGCGTTGAAACAACCTTAAGTCCCAGTTGGGCATTTTGCATGGATATCGGAGGGAGCCGCTCCGGCGCGGTTTCGGGCGCCATGAACATGGTCGGCAATATGGGTGCCGCCGTCAGTGCCGTTGCTTTTCCATACTTCGTTGCTCATGTCACGATTCCGTTCTTCGCCGAAGAGTCGGGGACAGCGAACTCATTTTTCGTGTTTGCAGCCACTATGAATGCCCTGGCAGTTTTTGCCTGGTTGTTCATGAACCCGCTTCGAGAAATGAAAGCCCTATCGCCAGGCCGGCTGAAACTGAGAGTGGCGTTTTTTGTCCTGCTGATCATTATCGTTATCTATGCCCTGATTTACACAAAGTTTCTGATGCCAGGGTAGTGCTTTGCAAAAGAATTTTATTAGGGTTGCGTTTTCCATAACGCGCTCCGTTGTCGCTCCTATCAAGTTGTTCAATCGTATAATCAAAGTTTGACGCAACACTAGCATGCAAAACGAACCGGCTGATCTTCTTCGTTGCAACAACAGGCAACGACTCACGCTGGCGTAAACTCCGGAACTCGGATGACCGTAGTGTCGGACAGGCTTCTCTGCGAACGAGCCGGCTCCGATGCGTCAGA
>JANQQM010000064.1 GCA_028289365.1 Salaquimonas sp.
AACCGGATAATCATTAAATCAACAAATCAAAAGATGAGACCAAGGCATAAATCACATAGACGCCAGAGCTTGGCTAAATTATTATCGAGTTTGCCGAACGTGTAAATGTTTCTATGGCAAAGCCATTCACTGGTGCAGGGACAAAACGGGCGCAACGGCTTGTAATTGTAAGTCGTCCTCGGTCATGAGCCATCAAAGCCAAAAGGCTAGACAAATTATAAGCAAACAATAAACAAAAAAGGAGAACGGTTATGCGCGTAGGTCTGCTTCATCCTGGACTTATGGGTGAATCCATCGGTGCCAGCGCTCAGTCTGCGGAAGACGTCCAGGTCCTTTGGGCCAGCGAGGGACGCAGCGATGCCTCCCGCCAGCGTGCTGCCAAGCACGATTTCGAGGAGTGCGAGACGGTTGCAGATCTCGTGAACACCAGCGATGTCATTGTCAGCGTCTGCCCGCCACATGCGGCGGAAGATGTTGCCCGCCAGGTATTGGGCCACGGCTATTCCGGTCTTTATTTGGATGGCAATGCCATTTCGCCGCAGAGGTCGATCAAAATCGGATCTTTACTGGCCGAGAACAACATCAACTATGTGGACGGCGGCATCGTCGGTCCACCGGCCTGGAAGGCCGGCACAACCTGGCTGCATTTGTCAGGTCCGCAGGCCCACGAGATTTCCGAAATATTTGCCGATAGCGTTTTGATTACCAATGTGCTCGGAGACAAAATCGGTGCGGCCTCCGGATTAAAAATGTGTTTTGCCGCTTATACCAAGGGTGTAACGTCTCTGCTTTGCGGAATACTGGCGACGGCACACCAGCTGAATGTCTCGGAGGCGCTCATCCAGCAATGGGCTGATAAGGGAATTGGTCTGGATACAAGAGCGCCCAGGGATGTCAGAGAAGTGACACAAAAAGCCTGGCGGTTTGTCGGGGAGATGGAAGAAATATCGGCGACATTTCAACATGCCGGCCTGCCGGGCGAATTTCATCAGGCGGCCGCAGATATCTATCGCCGTATCAGCGGCTTCAAGGGTGCTGAGGAATTGCCCGACCTGCAAACCGTTCTCGAAGCGCTCGTTAACGGCAGTGACGATATGGCGGAAATCAGGACGGCTCTCGGGGAATAGAAAGGATTTTCCGGGAACAACTGCCTCGTGAGGTGTTTGCCTTGTAGGTCTACGCTTCGGCCCACAAGACCGCAGTATCCGCTTTGCAAGGGACGGAAGGACAGGTCATGCGACCCAGTGCCATATTGGAGACCGCACTATACGTGGACGATCTGGATGCCGCGGAAACCTTCTATGTCGACATCCTTGGATTCAAGAAATACGCCCGTGCGGGAAACCGGCATTTGTTTTTGAAACTCGATGATCAGATGCTCTTGATTTTCAATCCGCAAGTCACGATGAAACCGTCGGACCTGCAGAATCTTCCGGTCCCGGTGCATGGGACGACAGGCGAAGGCCATGTGTGTTTTTCCGGCTCTGCTGCCGAAATTTCCGCCTGGAAAGACCACCTCGAAGCCAATAACGTCACCATTGAAGCTGATTTTCACTGGCCCAGTGGCGGACGTTCCATCTATTTTCGCGATCCCGCGGGTAACAGCCTGGAGTTTGCCGAGCCCTCTATCTGGGGATTGGATGGGTCGGGCTGACGGTTGACCGGGCGCCTGCAATCCGACTTCACACATTCTTGTAAAATATCAGTTTATTACCGAAGGGATCATTCAGCGTCATTTCCCGCGCACCCCAGGGCATTTCTTGAATTCCGGGCCGGGCATATTTGTATTTTTTGTCATTTAGCTCCCGGCAAAATGCATCGACATCGGGATCTTCGATGCGCAGCGCGCCGCCCGGAGAGCAATCCCCGTGATGCTCGCTCAGGTGAATAAGGCAATTGTCCTTGGAGA
>JANQQM010000068.1 GCA_028289365.1 Salaquimonas sp.
CTGGCGCAGTCCGGCGCCCGGGTCGTCGGAGTCGCACGTCGGGCTTCTGCGCTTGAGGAATGGCGGGCCGAACAAGGCAGCTCTCGAGCCGCAGTTGAAGGCGATGTTACGGATCGAAGCAAGTTTGACGCGCTTATCGAAAGGATTGCTGAACCGTTTGGGTCGCCCGACATTCTTGTCCATGCTGCCGGGCTGAATACACGTGAAGCCGCCGACGACGTTACTGAATCCGGATGGGATGCTACTCTCGCAATCAATCTCTCCGCGCCGTTTTTCCTGAGCCAGCGGCTGGTTCCAGCCATGCGCGAAAAGGGTTGGGGACGCATTGTAAATTTTGCTTCGCTTCAGTCGTTCCGGGCATTTCCCGGCGGGATCGCCTATGGCGCGACAAAGGGCGGCATCACCCAGTTGACACGTGCCATGGCCGAAGCATGGTCATCAAGCGGTATCAACACCAACGCCATTGCACCCGGATTTTTCAGGACCGAATTAACCGCCGCAGTATTTGATGATCCGGAGCGGGCGCAACGCAATGCCCAACAGACCTGTATCGGACGTAATGGCGAACCTGAAGATCTCGATGGCCCCCTATTGTTTCTTTGCTCGAATGCGTCACGATATGTGACTGGTCATGTTCTGATGCTGGATGGAGGATTTACGGCAAAATGAAAGCACTGGTCTATACGGGCGCCGAAGAACTCGTCTACCGCGATGCGCCGGATCCCGAACCGCGTGAGGATGAGGCACTTGTACGGGTTGAGAGCGTGGGCATTTGCGGCTCGGACATGCATGCTTACCTGGGTCATGATGAACGCCGGCCGGCACCACTTATCTTGGGGCACGAAGCTGCCGGTGTGGTTGAAACCGGAAGGCTGGACGGCCGTCGCGTCACGGTCAATCCCCTGGTTTCCTGCGGTAAGTGCAGGGCTTGCAAAGCGGGTCGCGAGAATATCTGTCAGAATCGACAGATCATTTCCATGCCACCAAGAGAAGGTGCATTTGCAGAATTTCTGGCAATCCCGGAAAAAAACCTGGTCGAAGTACCGGACGAAATTTCCCTGCAAAAGGCCGCGCTGGCAGAGCCGATTGCATGCGGCTGGCATGCGGTCCGGCTGGGTCGAGAGGCGCTCGGAGATAAATCAGCGGGTGCGAAATCGCTGGTCATCGGCGGCGGTGCGATCGGTCTGGGTGCGGCGCTCTCGCTCTCGGCGCAAGGTTTCGATGACATCACCATTGTCGAACCAAATGAACTGCGCCGCAGTTTCTTGCAGGAAAATTGCGGGCAAAACGCAATCGATCCGGCACAGCTTGAAACCGATGGCGAATTTGACATCGTCATTGATGCAGTCGGGTACGAAGCGACGCGGGCGCAGGCATCCGCGCAAACCCGGCCTGGCGGCGTCATCCTGCATATCGGATTGGGACAGGCAGAAGGCGGGCTCGATATCCGGCGCATGACCCTGCAGGAAATAACCTTCATCGGCACCTACACCTATACAGAGGCCGATTTTCGCGAGACCGCACAAGCAATATTCGATGGCAGGCTGGGGGCACTGGATTGGGTCGAGACCAGGCCGCTCAGCGAGGGCGGCCAGGCATTTGCCGACATACGCGCAGGCAAGGCTGCTTCTCCAAAGATAATATTGGACCCATAGGCGCGAGCGAAACGCAACCATTAGCGATGAGAGTGAACGATGTATAAGAAAATTCTGGTACCGATGGCCCTGGATCATGGCATCGGATTACATGCCCTGGAAGTTGCCAATCTGTTGTTGTCGGATGGCGGCGAGATAACTGCCTTGCATGTCTATGAGGCCCCGCATCCATCGGTCAATACCTACCTGGACAAGAACGCAGTCGAATCCGCATTCGAAGCGACGAGAAAACGCCTAGAGGAACGTGTAAAGGATCAGGCTGGCGTCAAACCCGTTCTGATAATGGGTCATACCGGAAGATCGATCATAGACTACGTGGATGAGAATGGCATCGATTGCGTCGTGATGGGCTCACACAAACCCGGACTGTCGGATTACTTCCTAGGTTCGACCGCCAGCCGCGTAGTTAGCCACGCCGCGTGTGCGGTTCACGTATTGCGACCGACGGACTGATCTGCCTGTTCCAACGCAAAGCTGAGCGCAGCCGAACAGTGAATTAAAGTGGTGTCGAACACGGGCACATCCACATTGTGTTCATTGAGCAGCATGCCGACTTCGGTACATCCTAGGATGAGACAATCCGCGCCGGCTTCCACCAGGCGGCCGGCAATCTCGACATATGTCCTTTGACTTTGCTCGGTCGTAATACCCTTGCAAAGTTCTTCATAAATTATCCGGTGCGTCTCGGCACGATCGGCAGCTTCGGGAACGATCGGTTTAAGCCCCGCCGCAACCAGCCGGTCGGTATAAAAGGATTGCTCCATGGTGAACGCGGTTGCCATCAATCCGGGCGAACTCAGATTTTCGGAGACAATTGCATCCGCAGTAGCATCGGCAATGTGAATCATTGGAATGTTCACATCGGCCATCATCTGATCGGCAAGCTTGTGCATCGTATTTGTTGCAAGAACGATCAGATCGGCCCCGCCGCGCTCCAGCGCTTTGGCCTCTGCATTGAGTATGGCCCCTGCCCGGTCCCAATCACCCGCCATTTGAAGAGCTTCTATCCGCGCAAAATCCAGCGACCGAATCAAAACCTCCGGAGAGTGAAGTCCGCCAAGACGCATCCGGGTCATATCGCAAAGTTCGCGGTAGTAAACCTGTGTCGACGCAGCGGACATGCCACCTAATATGCCAATGGTGTTCATCCGATCCTCCAGCGAAAGAGTTCTGAACCAGACCTGACCGTTGGATCAAGAGCTGCGGACTGACAAACATCGCCTCCATGGCTTTATTTTCCAGTTCCGCAGACTAGTTACTCTTACGCAATTAGAGACGCATTCGAAAACTCGATTAAGAGACTTTTGCTGCCATGACAAGATTTCCCGCGCTCCCTTATGCTGACTGGTCCGATACAAAGGATACCCTGCACCTGTTCCTGCAGATCATCGGCAAGATCCGCTTGAAAACCCATCCGAAGCTGAATCACTGGTGGCATGTTACACTTTATCCGCATGTCCGAGGCCTTACGACAGGTCGAATTCCATATGATGGAGGCGGGTTCGAAATTCTCTATGACATGATCGACCACAAGGTCATCATCAGCCAAGATGATGGTCGACAAGTTTATTTTTCCACAGCAGGCATGTCAGTTGCGGAGTTTTACGATGCGTTGTTTTCTCGGCTTGAGAAGCTGGGGATCAAAGTCAAGATCGTGGCGGTCCCCTATGACAACAAGTCCAAGATTCCGTTTGCGGAAGATGACGCCAAACGCACCTACGATGCGGCCGCGGTCACTAATTTCTGGCAAGCCCTATGCTCGATCTCCAACGTGTTTGAGACCTATCGATCCGGGTTTATCGGCAAGCAGACTCCGGTGCAGCTTTACTGGCATTCCTTTGATCTGGTGGTAACCCGATTTTCCGGTAAGACGCATCTGCTGGAAGGCGGAACGCAATCGGACAAGGAGGCATATTCACACGAGGTCATCTCAATCGGATTTTGGCCGGGTGATGATTCATTTCCCGAAGCTGCATTCTATGGATATGCCTATCCTGAACCAACTGGTCTCAATCAGGAACCCTTGAAGCCGCAACAGGCCCTATGGGTCGATAAGAATGGCGGTGCGCTTGCAATTCTGAAATATGAGGACATGCGGCAGGCTGATGACCCTTCCGCGATACTCCTCGCCTTTCTGGACAGTCTTTATGACAGCGCCGCCCGAAAGGCTAATTGGCCAGTCGGGGATTTCAAACCGATCTACCCGTAAAGAACAATTCACATAAACTTGTGCCTCCGGATCTTATATGGTTTCCGTTCCGGCCATAAATCGCTAACATCGCCTCGTTCCGGGCTCAGTCCATCACGTTCCAACATCTCCATCGACTAATAGGAGCAGGCAGTTGTCGACAGGTCTTCTAGCACTACTGGACGACGTTGCTGCATTGGTGAAGGTCAGCGCCGCTTCGCTGGATGACGTGCCGGCGCAGATTGCAAAATCGACCGGCAAGGTATCGGGCATTGTGATCGATGATGCCGCCGTGACACCCAAATATGTTGTCGGCCTCGATCCCGAACGCGAACTTGCCATCATCTGGAATATCGCCAAGGCATCGCTGTTCAACAAGATTGTCCTGCTTGCCCCGCTGGCCCTGCTGCTGGGCTGGTTCGCTCCCTGGGTGATACAACCGCTGCTGATGATTGGGGGCGCTTATCTCTGTCTTGAGGGCTACGAAAAAGTTCATACCATTTTCGGCGGTCACGGACAGGAAGTTGCCGATGACGACAAGGTCGAGAAAATTACACCCGAAGAATTGGAAAAGATCCGGACCGCCAGTGCGATCAGGACGGATTTCATTCTTTCGGCTGAGATCATTGCGATCACCTATTCAACCGTTGCGGATACGACCCTGACGACTCAAATCGCAGTTTTGGCTGCAATCGGGGTCGGAATCACTCTGGCGGTTTACGGATTTGTCGGCCTGATCGTGAAGGCGGATGATTTTGGCGTATGGCTGGCCAAATCCGCCCACACCACTGCCGGTCGCCAGTTTGGTCGTTACATTGTCATAGCCATGCCCAAGATCCTCATATTCCTGTCCTGGATCGGGACCGCCGCAATGCTTTGGGTCGGTGCCGGGATTATCGTTCACGGCATTCCGGTCGCCGAGCACTGGTTGCATGTGATCAAGGACGTTCTTGCCGGCAATTCGACGGTGGCATTGATTACGGAATTCGTTGTGCTGATGATCGCCGGTCTCATTCTTGGCTTTCTTGTCGCCATGATAGCAACACCGCTATTGAACCTCATCAAGAAACAAGGCAAGGCCGGCAGCAAGGAACATGGCTGAATTCTTGTCCCACGAAGGGAGATGAAAGATGCACAAGATCGAGATTGAGAAGTCTACATCCACAGCAGGAATGGTGGACTACAACAAGAACTCTTCTGCGCAGCAATCCATGATTTCTTCCCACGATGCCGAAATCCGCTCGCTCGTAAAACGAATTGGAAAATCAAAGCCGGAGTTCCGGATCGTTGATTATGGCTGCGGTCCGGGAATCAGCGCGATAACTGCTGTCAAACCGGCGATCGAGGAATATCGCGCCATTTCAAAAACAGAACCTGTTTCCGTTTGCCACTCCGATCAGCCCGGAAATGACTGGAATTCCCTGTTCAACCTGGTTTTCGGTGAATCTGGATATCAACATGATCAAACTGATGTCAGGACCGAGGCATCGATAGGGTCCTTCTACAGCCAGCGCGTTGAAAGTAATTCCGTTGATCTGGCAACCTGTTTTGCCGCCAGCCATTGGCTAAGCCACGCTGTCCGCCTTTATTCGCCAGGCACCGTCTGGTTCGCCGACCTTCAGGGGGATGCGAGAAAGGAAATGACAAAGCTCGCACGCAAGGACTGGGTGAATTTTCTTACGCTAAGAGCCTCAGAGTTAAAGTCCGGCGGCTTCCTGTTTGTCTCTACCTTGGGCTCGGTACCCGATAGTTCCGAAACCAATGGTGCGGCTGCCTCGGGCCGCGGCATTTACCGGGCCCTTCAGGTGATTGCCCAGCAAATGGCGGATGATTCGCTCATCGACAAGAAGGTTTTGGACCATTTCGTCTTTTCACTCTGGTTCATGACCGCTGAAGAGGCACGCGCTCCAATAGAAGCCGATGAAAATCTTGCCGATGCCTTTGAAATTGAACGCATTGATGTGATCCCGGCGCCAACCAACGCTACCGATCTCTTCGAACCGCTAATTTCTGACCCCGCAGCATACGCAAAAGCCTATACCGGCTACATCCGGGCATTCGCTGATTCCACGCTGCGCACACAGCTATTCGAGCCTTCAGTAAAGAGCTCGAAAGACGCCGACAAACTGGCCGATCAGTTCTATAAGCGGCTTGAAGCGTTATATGCCACGCGACAACCCAAATATGCCTTTGAGCTTTGGCACCTGACAATCATCCTGCGCAAGAAATAATCCGGTAGGAAATTAATGCACTGGGAATTTGGATCGATAAGAAAACGCCAATATCGACGCTCAGGCATTGACCGAAGGATTGTTGTCAGCCAATACCGAAACTGAACTTCCAAACCTGTTCCTCAATCCGACATGCGGAGTACAATTTATGAAACATCCATCTCGCAGGACAGTCCTTAAACAGACAGGTGCAGCTGCCCTGGTGACAACAATGGGCTTGCACAGCCCGGCACTGGCCCAAGGCGGTCCGGCCAGTATTGAAATGAAAATCATAAAGGTCGCCGGTGTTGTCGGATTGTCAGGTGGTCGCGGTACGCTCTTTTACAATGGTCTAGCTTATCCGCTGCGAGTTGGTGGCGTGAGTTTGGGGATCGGATTTGCCTTGGCAGCCTATGAACTAAGAGGTTCGGTTTTCAATCTGCAACGCCCGGAAGACGTCTACGGAAACTATACTGCAGCCTCTGCAGGTGCTGCATTTGTAGGCGGCGGGAAAGTAGGCGTATTGACCAATGCACGCGGCGTCCGGCTGGAGGTCGGTGCCGTCTCGGTCGGCATTGAATTACAAGTGGATCTGAGCGGCATCAATATTAGTCCCGGACGTTAACCGGCCGCCGGTTTTACCGGCGACCGGGTTGGGCCCTGATTAACGATACCTATTTGTTGCGGCGGCTGGCTTGCTGCGTGAACCAATTTCGGCTCGCGCCGCGCCGCAGCATGAACTCTGCAATGCCCTTCAAATGGAATAGGCCATCCAGATGCCGTGATCGGCAGGTTCGATCATATCCAGATGCAGCAGTGCCGAATAATAGGTAAAGAAACTTGGATCAGGCCGCACATAACCCTTAGCCGTCTTGTAGGAGCGGCGTAGCGGGTCAACAAAGAAGATGTGACCGGCTGTTTGGGCAACCGGTTTCAAACCGGAAGGTAAGTACTTTGTGGAAGGCGGCGTCGCGTAGAACATTGCCTTGTGCACAGGGCCATGCGCCGAGACCTGTTCAATGGCCTGCTTTGCAAGTGACAGATCCCGTTCTGCCCCGGGACGCATCGGAATGCCATAACCGTTGAATTCCTGCCGAACCGAAACGATTGCCTGTTGGGTAAGGCCCGCAGATTCAGCCCGGTTCGCAACTACCGACGCGATATTGAGGGCATCAAGAAATGCCGCTTGACGGCCAACCACCCCGGAGCCTGCCATCTCATTGAGGACGACCTCAAGCACGGTGACAGCGCGATCATTCAGCGTGCCATCCGAGTAACTGCTGAGCGTTAAATCAGCCGAGGCTGCAAACGCATATGCCGATGAATTTTTTAGGGTTAGTGAACCACGCTTCCATTCCAGATCGACCGGAATCAGCGCAGCAAGAATCGTGGCTACTGCCACTGCTACAAGTTTGGACATTAGACTGCCTCTTTTTATTTTTTGTAGCGAGACCCTAAATTAGATAGATTGAAAATATCTTCAATTTAGGCGTCTAAATTCAGAAATGGTAAAGTATCAATTAATTACGCCGGCTTATTAAATAATCACAGAGTATTGTATAACTTATTGTTCCGGAAACGTTTTTCTGCTGATTTTAACTGGCATGTCGCCTAAATTCGTGGCTTTGGGGCGGGTTCACGATCCGAGTCACCCGAATTTGGTTCACCCTTGGGTTCGATCAGGAGCACCTTGACTTCTTTTTTCGCCCGGGGGCGGTGGACAACACCTTTCGGCACAATGAACAATTCGCCGGCTTTTACTGTTCTAGGTGGTTCGCCTTCGATATCCATCTCCATTTCGCCTTCCAGCACGTAGAAAAAATCATCCGTATTCTCGTGCTTGTGAAAGGGAAATTCGCCAATGAATTTCACCACCATCACTTCGTTTTCATTATAATCCGCGATCACATGCGGGTCCCAATAGGTCGAGAAGTAACCAAGCTTTTCTTCAAGATTTATCGTTTTCATTTCCACCCTGCCGGTTCATATTCCCTGATGCTCGGACCAATCCTTGAGTTCTTCCAGTATCCCAAGCGCCGAGCGGCCAAACGGTGTGATTTCATAAGTCACAGCAACCGGTTGTTCATTGAGGACCTTGCGTTTCAGCAAATCCATATCCTCCATTTCCTTCAGTCGCTGTGATATCATCTTCTTGCTGGCGCCACCGAGCATTCGCGCCAGATCATTGAAACGGACAGGTCCGTCCTTCAGGTGCCACAATATTGATCCCTTCCACTTGCCGCCAATGAGCCGCATGCCGCGTTCAATCGGACAAGGCTCATGACAAGCTTCCAGGACCCGCTTCCTGCCTGATTTCAACTGTTCGACACGTGCGCGCATAATTCCACACTAAGTTACAAAAAGTATACTAGTTGACTTATGTTACTACTATTGCCACATGCTGGCAACAAGCAGAGACCAGAGGGATCAAAACAATGAGTGCCAATGCGGACATACATCTCTACACCGCTTCAACCATGAACGGTTGGAAGCCTACGATCTTCCTGGAAGAGGCAGAAGTCGACTACCAATTGACGCACATAGACTTTTCGAAAAAGGAGCAAAAGTCCGAATGGTATATGGAACTCAATCCGAATGGCCGTATTCCGACCATTGTGGACCGAGGTAGTGACAACTTCGTGGTTTTCGAATCCGGTGCCATCCTTTGGTATCTGGCAGAAAAATACGACAGGTTCCTCTCCCATGATCCCAGGGAGCGATCCGAGACATTACAATGGATGATGTTTCAGATGGGCGGAATTGGACCGATGATGGGGCAGGCAATGTATTTTCATCGCATCGCCGCTCCGAACGGACAGGAAGAGGCATTTTCAATAAAACGATATGTTGATGAGAGCCGCCGCCTGCTCGAGGTCCTCGACAAGCGGCTTGAAGGTCGGCAATACCTGGTCGGCGATGCCTATTCAATCGCGGACATCATCACCTTCCCATGGGCAAGAGCCTATTCCTGGGCCAAGACGCCCATTGACGGCCTGGAAAATTTGAAGGGCTGGTTTGATCGGATAGACGCACGTCCGGCAGTTCAAAAAGCGCTTCAAAAGCCGAAGCCTGTACCGGCTTTTTGGAGTTCGGCAGATGAGGAGAAATTTCTTGCCGAAAATGCCGCCAGGTTCGCGAGTGATGTTAAGGCAGGTTAGACCGGAGTCATGACGATGGAAGACAAATTCAGGATTGATTTCGTTTCGGATGTGGTCTGCCCATGGTGCATCATTGGTCTCAGGCAGCTTGAGCGCGCGCTGGATGAAACCGGGATCAGCGCACAGATACGATTTCATCCATTCGAATTAAATCCGCAAATGGCACCGGAGGGCGAGAACCTTCGCGAACATCTCGCCGCAAAATATGGAACCACGCCTGAGGACAGCCGCAAGGCCCGGCAACGCCTGACAGCGCTTGGCACGGATTTGGGATTTACCTTCAACTATGCCGATGACATGCGCATGGTAAACACCTTTCGTGCGCATCAGATAGTCCATTGGGCCGGGACCAGGGGTCGCGCTCATGACATGAAAATGGCACTGTTTGGAGCATTCTTTACCGATCGGCGCGATCTAAACGATCCGAAAGTGCTTGCCGAATATGTATCAAAGATAGGTCTCGATCACCAAGAGGCCCTGGCGGTGCTCAATGACGCACAATTCGCACAAGCTGTCCGCGAGAATGAACAGTTCTGGACTTCACGCGGTATCCAGGGGGTGCCGGCAATTATTTTCAAGGAAAAATATCTACTGTCTGGTGCACAGGGCGTTGAAAACTATCGATCAATCCTGACCGAGCTTGCAGAACCGCAAACCGCCTGACACGAAAGCTTTAAATCAGGTGATGTATGGCCTGATGTATGACTTTCCGAACACCACACTAATTTCAGTGATTTGAAAATTTTTGTCGTCCAGCTAAGTGGTGCCGCTTCCGGATTCTAATTAGCATCTTAAAAATTTGATATATAACAATTATTTTAAATCGTTTGTCATAAAATACCAACAATTATACCAACAAATTGCGACTCTACCACTCATTCAAATGTCGGAAATTAAGCCAGATTAAGACATTTTGAGGAGCGTCTAAAATGTCCGTTAAGTGCCAATAAAGGACGTTCTAGCCACTGGTCAGGAATTTCAGAAAAGTGCCAAAAGCTGTCTTCTTGCCGACTGACGGTGTGTACGTCTGATTTCATCCATTAGTCTCTCTGTTCGATCACAGTCTTTGGATGATCTTTCGTCATTCGAAAGCGGCTTATGGGTGCCCGGCTTAACGAACCCCCAGCCCAATTACATCGTGTAATAACCTGTTCGAACATGTTCGTACTCTTTCGGACTGACCTGTTCGTCTAATGACGAGGCAAACCGTAGGCAATGGAAGCTTCTGTAGCCCTGCAAAAAATAAATCCAATAGCATTAAGGAGCAGCAGATGATCAAGGTGATAGGCAAGCGAGTTACGTTGACAGCTACCGGAATCGCAGTTGCCATATTTGGTGCCGGACTGTTCGGTTGGAGCGACAAGGATGACGGCGTATCAAGTCTTGGACCCAAAAAGGCGTTTGCACAATCTGCAGGTCGAGATGTACTACCAACAGGAAGGACTGCTTCGCCGGTGACTGATGGAGTTTACCCGGCCAGCTATTTCCCCAACACTGAAGAACTCGGACCAGCGGAAATGCGCATCGTCGCGCTCGGGACTGGCATGCCCAACCAAACCAAGGCTGCTGTGTCGATTTCATTTCTGGTTGAATTGGGAAATGGCGACAAATTTCTGTTCGACGTCGGGATGGGTTCCATGGGTAATCTGTTTTCTCTACGTCCCGATTTCTCGAAGATCGACAAGGTCTTCATTAGCCATCTGCATGTAGATCATGTGGGCGATTTCATGGGGCTGCACATTGGCAGCTGGTTATCCGGCCGGTACACCCCTTTAAGGATCTGGGGGCCGACCGGAGCCAAGCCCGAGCTTGGGATAAAGGCGTTCGTTGACAACAGCAAGTTGGCATATGCTTGGGATTTGGAAGGTCGTACCGGGGCTTTGCCGGACGATGGCGGCAAGATCGAAGTCACCGAATTCGACTATATGCAGGAAAACGAAGTCGTCTATCAGGAAAACGGTGTGACTATCCGGTCCTGGCCGGCAATTCACCTACTCGATGGCTCGGTCAGCTACTCGTTGGAGTGGAACGGTCTGAAATATGTATTTGGCGGTGACACCTATCCAAACAGCTGGTACGTCAAATATGCTGCGGGTGCAGATATTGCCTCGCATGAAGCGTTCCTGCCACCTAAAGCGCTCGCACCCTATTTTGGTTGGACGCTTGGCCAGGCAACTTATGTTTCGACACGGGTCCATACCGAACCGGCTGCGTTTGGCAAGGTAATGTCGGCTGTCAAACCGCGCCACGCAGTAGGCTATCATTCGGTCCTTTCGCCTGAGAATTACCAAGCTATCCTCGAAGGCATTCGAACTACTTACGACGGGGACCTGACGTTGACTCGCGATCTGACCGTGATCAACGTTACCAAGGATGAAATTGTGGTACGCGAAGCTTCCGTGGATGAATATGCGCTGCCGCCCTCGGTTACAAAAGCGTACAATGACGCCCCTCGTTCAAAGGAAAAGAAACCATCTGAGAAAATTCTGGCAGGCAAATGGAAGGGCTATACTCCACCCAAAATGCCAGATGAAAAGAAGTGAAAATGCTGCAGCCCGCGGGAACCATCCCGCGGGTTGAACTCAATCCGCCGAAATTACCGAAATAGTGAAGGGCCTAAACCGCTGCTGCTTATGTGCCGGGAACAGCTTGCGAAACAATAAGCTCAACGCTATTTGCTATTGGCTTGATCCGCTATTACGATGGCAGAAAAATAGCCCCATGGCTTGCAAATAATAAGCGAAAAGCAATGAGTTTCGATACCCGTATCGAAGACAGACCAGACACAGAAAACAATCCTTCCAAAATCCGGGAGCAATTGGAACGGATTATCTCCGATCCCGAATTTACTGCCAATGAACGGCGCCAAAATTTTCTTCGTTTCATCGTCGAAGAAACGCTTGAAGGCAGATCCGATCGGATCAAGGGGTACACAATCGCCACATCTGTTTTCGGTAGAAACGATGATTTCGATCCACGCACTGATCCAACCGTCCGACTCGAGGCTAGAAGGCTACGCCGCGATCTCGAACATTACTATCTGACCAGAGGACGCCACGACCCGCTCCTGATCAAGGTGCCCAAGGGTACTTATGTCCCGGTATTTGAACAACGAAACATCGAAACCGTTGAACTAGATGAACGTTCAACACCGGTAGCAAACAATGGCTCCCGCAGCACTGGAAAAAGCCTCGCTGCAGTTGCATTGATTACGGTTGCCGTAGCGATTGTGGTTGGCGCCGGATTCTTTGCGATAAATCTTTTCTCTCAACAAGTTCCAACGGAAAAACCACAAGTCGTTGAGGCAATTGGCGGCGGGTTGCCGGTCATCGCGGTTCTCCCGTTTAAAATAATCGGTGAAACCGGGGCTGTCAGCCAGATTGCTCAGGGCGTTTCGGAAGACATCATTACCGATTTGACTCGCGTTGGCGGCCTCAGGGTAATCGCTCACTCCACTTCTTCAAGAATTGCGGCAGCTAGCGAAACCTACGAAAATTCCTTGGCTGAATTGAACGTCACCCATTTGCTGCAAGGCACGGTACAGATCCTGGACGGCAAATACCGCCTCAATGCCGGTTTGATGGCAATTGGGTCCGATGAACAAATTTGGGCACAACGATTTGATTATACGGCAAAACAACGTTTTGAAATGCAGACCGAGATTGCCCGCGAAGTTAGTAACGCTTTGTCGGTGACGTTTCTTCCGGAGGAAACCGCAAGAATCGAACGCGGCAGGTGGCTACGTCACGATACCTATGCCCTCTACCGGCAGGGTATAACCATCATCAATCCGCCCAGCGATCCCGCCCGGTTTGATGCCGCCAGAATTTTGATGAAGAGAATTATTGAACTGGAACCAAACGCCTCTCATGGATATAGCGGCCTGGCCCTTATCGAATCCTACCGAATTTCATTCGGCCACACACCAAACGAACCGACAGCACATCAATATGTTCGCGAGCTCGCCGACAAGGCACTGGCAATTAATCCCGATGATGCCCGCGCCTATGTGGCGCTATCAGTCTCCACCAGAATTTCGGGTGACCGTGACCGTTCAGTAGAATTTGCAAGGCAGGCTGTGGAAGCACAACCGAGTTTCGGTCGTGCGCTTTCGCATTATGGTGTCGCACTAACCTTCTCCGGCCGCGCCAAGGAGGGGGTGGAACCAATACAGACTGCCTTCATGCTGGATCCTGCCAGCATTCGACAGCCATATCTCAACATGCTTTCGATCGCCCAATACCATGCCGGCCATTTCGAAGATGCGCGCGAATCCATGGTAAAAAATCTTGATCGAGGTGGTCCATATGGGCCTCACATGATGGTGTACCATGCAGCAATTTTGAAGGCGCTGGGTGATGATACGGAAATGGACCGGGTATTGACTCAATTGAACCGTGCCATAGCACGCGGCTTTTCGGTACGGGGTTGGCTGAAACGATTATCACCTCCGCAGCAATATTTGACGCCACTATTGCAATTGCTGGAACTGGCGGAAACAAAAAGTGTCGACGCCGGCGCAACGGCAAAAGAATAGATCCTTCAATCCCGTCGGCTAGAAATACCCAATTTACCTGCTTTCTTTCCTGGTCGGACCAGCCGCTAACGACGTCTTATGATCAACTACGTAGCACAACGCCTCGTCCAGCAGGTCTTCAGCCAGTTTCCGTAATTCGCTGGTCGCTTCGTTTTCTTCCCGGTTACTTTTTTTCAATGCCTCTGCAGCCCGTATTGCTTCGCAGTAATCGTTGCAGATTGCCTTGAAGTTTGCATCGTCACGCGCAAGCCTGCGGATGACGAACTTCAAATCAGGCCTCATTCGGTCTAGTTGTATGCAACAAATGGATATGTCTGTTTCCATCGCGATCCTGCATTTCCATCTTCACGGAAATAATCAGCGAATTCCGAATGTCCGCACAAGTTTCAACATGTTCGAACGTGTTCGAACACGACTAAAGATAAAAATTGGAGATCCATGGGCCTAACGGAGGCAACCAGGTTTTGGTGGGCAACAGCATTCCAATCAACAAAAACACTCAATGATACGCATTCAAGTCAGCCCGATTTTTCTCCAGTTTGATGTCTGCAATGGGCCAGAACTGGACGTTCAGACCTTTGATCAGCAATGTCCGTTAAGCACCAAAAACAGCCATCACCAGGCTCTAGATGGTTCCATACCATTCGATTTCTTGTATTCTCAAAAAATAAGAATAATGAAGTTGGAGGAGCCCGGGAATGAACCTGGTCAAATTTGCGAGAGGTGCCGCAACAATCGCGGTCATCATGCTACTGCCATATTCCGCTGAAGCGGAATCGTTTGACTTCGAGAAGGCAGGTACAGCGGATCGAATGACCTATCATAGAGCTGTGGACGCCGCGGTCTGGGCAATGCCTCTAATGAATTTCAAGTTCTACCGTGATGCGCTTGCCAATGTAGGGGTTGGTCCCAATGACGTCGGCTACTTCTCAGAGCTTCAGGACTGGCGCTTTCAAACCGCAACGCCGAACAACACAACTCCCTATATCATGACTTACTGGACCATCGAGGATGGTCCAATTGTAGTGGAGATGCCGCCTTCTGAAGACGGAATAGGCATCTTCGGGACAATAATGGATGCCTGGCAACGACCCTTGGAGGATGTAGGTGCGGCCGGACGAGACAGGGGGCTTGGTACAAAATATATCCTTGTCCCACCGGGATATGATGGGCAGCTGCTTCCTGATGCGCTTGTCTACGAACAAGCCACCAATTTCGGCTTTGCAGTCCTTCGACCAATTCTCACCGGAGGCGCTACTGAGGAAAACCTCGCCAAGGCGACATGGCTTACAAAGAAGCTCAAAATCTACCCGCTAGCCCAGGCAGAAAATCCCAAAACAAAATACATCGATCTTTATGGCAAGCTTCTGGAGATGACCCCAAAACTTGACGGCAGCATTTATGGTCAAATCCATGAGATGATAGGTGAGGAAGTGGTTCTGGACCGTGACCTTGCTATGATGGGTCTCCTGGCGCGCATAGGGATTAAACGAAATGAGCCGTTTTCTCCTGATCCCGAACGACAAGCCATCTTTGATGAGGCCGGACCGGAAGCACTTGAGTTTATGATCGACCAATACCATCGGGTGCTAAATCCCTTTGTATTTGAGGGTAAGCGATGGTCGGCGCTCGTCCCCAATGGCTCACGTGAAACCGAATGGTCTTACGAATATCCGTCCTATTATGACTACCATGCTCGTGGCGCGCTGTTTTACGCGATCATCACTAGTGTGAAGAACTATGGCTCTTCGACCTACTACCTGGATCTGGCGGAGACACCAGACGGCGAATGGCTAGATGGAAGCAAAAACTATAAGCTCACTATGCCACCTGAGGTGCCGGTTCGGGACTTTTGGGCAATCACAACCTATGATTTGGAGACGGCTTCCTACCTTCGAGAAATCGTACCGAGCAGCATAGATTCTACGATGCCGGATGTTGTGAAAAACGAAGATGGCTCCGTCGATATCTACTTCGGACCAACTGCTCCAGAGGGTAAGGAAAGTAATTGGCTGCCAACAGACCCTAACCGCCGCTTCTTTCTGCTAGCCCGCTTTTACGGCCCTGAACCAAGCTTGTTGGATAGCAGTTTCGAGCTAAATGACATTGAGCGAATTGATTAGGAAAGGGAGCGGAAACAGCGCACTAAAAATCACTCCGATGTCCCTCGCGGTACAGCGAATTTTGAATCGAGACCCGACATAGCAGCCATTCTTCCACGCTTCTGCAATGTGCCAATAACGGACATCTTGGGCGCCAAATGTTTTGCTTTTGCAATTGAACGCAGAATGACTGAAGTATGAAAGAGCTCGATACTAATTTGGCAAGGGTCTGGATTAAACCAGCCTAGAAAAGTTCCGGATTTTTCACCCATCCGTCACCCGACCTGCCCATGGAATAGCCGACTTGAAAAAGGGCATTCATATAGGTCTTATCGAATGGCTCCTTGCCTTTCACGTTGAATGAACTGGGAACGGACGTCATCTGGAAGCTCGCTCCATTTTGTTTCGCGAGAAGATATAGACGGCGGATATCCGCGTAGTTTTTGTACTTTAGCAATGTGCCAATGGCGCGTCCCGCCAGTTTCAGCGTCTTTGGATCCAAATCCTTGTGTTCGGGCTCAAGCTTGCCGTCCTGAACAACATAAACATAGTTCTTCCGGTTCTTCACAATAGCCGGGAAGCGGGCATTCAACGGTGCCAGAAAATTGTTGGCGGTGGTCCCGCCGTCAACTTGTAACTCCGTGTAGAATTTGCCATTTGCTTCGACTTTCAAAGCTACCGGCGGGAATGCACCTGGTATTGCTGCTGAGGCAAGCAGAACTGAACGGAACAGTTCAAGCGCTTCGGGCGTACCCTGCGCCGCAATCGCACCCATATTCCAGGCAACGGGTCGCTGAGCCTCCAGATTCGTTGTGACCACAATCAGCCGTTTACCGCGCTGGTGCTGTTCTGCGATCTGTTGCAACATGTCCATATCGACAATTCCCGCTATCAAATTTTTTAGCGGGGCGTTGGAGGCCAGCGCAGCGCCGCCCATCAAGCCACCCACCGGGTTTGCGACCATGACATCCTTGGTCGAAATGCCAGTGTAGAATCGTTCCAGGTCATCGTCATAATCGGGGCCAAGAAAAGCCAGCGGCGCTATCAAGGCACCGGTACTTACCCCTGAAACAATTTCAAACTCCGGACGTGTGCCGGAATCGGTCCAGCCATTCAGCAACCCGGCTCCAAATGCGCCATTCTCACCGCCACCTGAAAACGCAATAATATGCGCCGGTTTCTTTACCAAGCCGGATTCGATCAACTGTTCCCGGCGCTCCGCCATCCCGGCAAGAAATTCGGGCGAAATATCATCGGCGAAAGTTCTGACGCCAGTAAATGCAGGAACTTCTGCCTGCTCCACTAGTTCCGTTGGGACGGGCGTATGCTGAACAGATACACAGGCTGCCAATTGAAAAATAAGCGAAATTGCAACAAGCCGAACGCCCATAGGCTTAGTTTCTAAAATCTTACGCATTTGCCCGATACTTCTTGTCTGCCAACTCAAATCATACCCCTAACATAATTGTTCTCTGTTCGGCGAATCGGCAATCTCCCCGGCTGAACAGAGCAGGCAGAGGGACAATCCTCGTTTGTAATCTGAATTCTAAATCTTTTCCGTTTGCCCCATGATCACAGTCCGGCAAATCGGTTGACCATTTAGCGGATGACCTTGCGGGGTCAGAGCCGGTCATACTGACTGGTGAGCGGTAAAGACTGTTTTGTGCTTGAAGTTGCCGAATCTCCAGAGTTGAGAATTGGCGTCCAGCTGTCAATTCAACCAAAGCATACTTTCTTTGCGCTTCAAGCGGTATCCCAAATTATGAATATGATCCTTCCGCTCAATCATCTGATGTGGTTCAATGGCATCCTATTCGATCTGATATCCAAACATCGCATTGAAAATGCCTCATTTGGGCGTTCAGGCGGATGGCAAACAAAAATATTTAAAGATCGGAGGGCTTCCAAGATGTCGGGAAATGCACGTAAGGTGACTGTAGTCAGTTTGTTTGCGGTGCTCGGCTTGTTCTCGTCAGCCGCCGCCCAGGAGATTATCTCGGGTGATGTCGGCATTCTGGACTCTAACCGGCTCGAGAAATTCTATAAAGAGGAGACATACTCCCCTTATGCCGGGCGGAACTTCCCCAACCGACCATTTTTTGGTGATACGCATTTACATACTGGGATGTCGATGGATGCCGGTGCAGCGGGTGCGAATATTCTGCCATCAGACGCCTACCGGTTTGCCAAAGGTGAGGAGCTGACGGCTTCGAGCGGGCAGCGGGTAAAGCTCTCACGCCCGCTCGACTTCCTGGTCGTCGCTGACCATTCCGACAATATGGGATTCTTCCCGAAACTGAAGTCAGGTGATCCTGCCATGTTGGCAGACCCGACCGGTCGAGAATGGTACGATATGATCCAGTCGGGCAAAGGCATGGAGGCGGCACTCGCGATCGTCAACAGCTTCTCATCGGGCGAATTCCCGGAAGCACTAGTATCGATGCCGGGCACCAAGACTTACAGTTCGGCATGGAAAGAGACGATTGATGCGGCAGAAGAGGCAAATGACCCTGGCCGGTTCACCGCCTTCATCGGTTACGAATGGACCTCCAATACCGGCGGAAACAATTTACATCGCAATGTGATTTTTCGTGACGGAGGTGATCTCGCACGACAGGTGGAACCACTTGTTACAATACCACCGGTCGGAAGCGATAATCCGCGTGATCTCTGGAAATGGATGGAGGATTTCGAAGCCAAGACCGGTGGAGACGTGCTCGCTATTGCCCATAATGGTAACCTGAGCAATGGCCGGATGTTTCCATGGATTGAATCCTTCACCGGCGAACCGATAGACGCAGCCTATGCCGAAGGGCGTGCCCGCTGGGAACCGCTCTACGAAGCCACACAAATGAAAGGTGATGGCGAGGCGCACCCCTTTTTGTCACCGAATGATGAATTTGCCGATTTTGAGACCTGGGACAAAGGTAATCTGACCCTGTCGGAACCGAAGACGGATGAGATGCTCGAGTTCGAATATGTCCGCTCTGCATTCAAGAATGGTCTGAAATTTGCGTCTGAGCTCGGCACAAATCCCTATAAATTTGGGTTGGTCGGATCAACGGACTCTCATACTGGATTGGCAACCGCAGCCGAAGAAAATTTCTTTGGCAAAGTATCGAGCATGGAGCCCAGCGAGGAAAGGGCGTCACGACCGTTTATGCAAGGAAACGGTTTGACCATCATGGAATATGATGTCGGTGCGGCCGGATATGCGGCCGTCTGGGCAACAGAAAACACCCGCGAAGCGATCTTCGATGCCATGGAACGACGCGAAACCTATGCAACCACGGGAACCCGCATGATCGTCCGCCTGTTCGGCGGTTGGGATTTCAAGCCGGAAGATGCCTATAGTAGGCTTCCCGCAGATATCGGCTACACCAAAGGAGTGCCGATGGGCGGGGAGCTAAGTGCTGCGCCAAGCGGCAACGCGCCAACATTTCTCGTCGCAGCTCTGAAAGATCCGATTGGAGCGAATCTGGATCGCATCCAGATCATCAAGGGTTGGGTCGATGAGAGCGGCGAAAGCCGGGAAAAAGTCTATGATGTTGTCTGGGCTAACGCTGACGAACGCCAACCAGGCGCTGATGGCAAGCTGCCACCGGTCGGCAATACCGTAAATGTGGAAGAAGCGACCTGGACCAATACGATTGGTGGCCCGGAACTGATCACGGCATGGTCCGATCCAGATTTCGATCCCGCAGAAAGCGCGTTCTACTATGCGCGAGTTATCGAAATTCCGACACCCCGCTGGACAGCTTATGATGCAAAGAAATTCGGGCTGGACTTGCCTGCCGAAGTTCCAATGGTCCAGCAGGAACGCGCCTACACTTCACCGATCTGGTACACTCCAAGTAGCTAGCAATCACGACGAAATTGCGGATGATCTCCGGCCGATTTCGCTGCCGTTGTTAGATCAGCGAATGTCCGCTTCGGGCCAGAAAAAGACGTGAGTGCGGTATTCATTGAATGTCCGAACTACAACCGAAAGACGACATCACTCACGATAGCGCTTTATGACAGCTATGCTTTGCCTGCTGACCCGGAAGTCAGAGCTGCCATCGAAGCAACCGCGCGCCTGTGTGAAAGCATGGGACACGAGGTGATCGAAACCAAGCAGCCTGTCAAAGTAAGGGTATATGAGAAGAATTACATTGCTCTGTTTGCTCGCAGTGCATTGGCCGCGCGCCGGGCAATTGAGGAAGCCACGGGCAAACCGATTGCTGAAAGTGGTTTGATGAACCGCTATACAGTCGAATTTGGAAACAAGGCAGAGGGCTTGAGCGCCGACGACTTCGAAGCTGCAAACAACTTCTTCCTAGAATTGGAGCAGAAGTTCAATAGCTGGATAACCCCTTTCGACGTCGTCCTGTCTCCGAAAACATACGCGCCACCACCACGCCTCGGCTTCTTGGTAGACGATAGCAAGGATTACGCTGAGATGAGCCGCCGGGTATTCGATTTCGTCAGCTTTACCTCGCCCCAGAATGTGTTCGGACTACCTGCAATGTCGGTTCCACTACATATGAGCCCCGCGGGCCTTCCTATCGGCAGCCATTTCTTCGCCAAATACGGCCTGGAACCGATGCTTCTTGAGCTAGCCTATGAATTGGAAGCGGCACAGCCGTGAGCGGACAAATGGGCACCAAACTCGATAGCAAGCCTTAAATGACAGGAAGTGTCTGAAAGTTTGCGCCGACTGGGTCTATGACTGTTTCTGGCACTTTTCAGACATACCTCGTTGTGATCTGAATGTCGCTTTTGGGGCCATGAGTGGACATGGTTAGATTCCGCGCTGATCCGCCGGTTCTACGCCGCTTCATTTGACCAATTGTTGCTAGTTCCTTTTGAGATTTCGGATTATCTCCTTCTGCTGATCTGGTTGAACAGGACCATCGCTTTGGATCGTTGTTGTCAGATCATCATGGCCAAGGTCCTTTGACCAGGCCTGATGCTCTTGGAGGTCTTTGCAGAACAGCTTTGCTTCTTGGGCTAGCATGACCTTGGGAGCGATCACCGCACCACGCAATCCGAAGGTTGGATCATTGTCTGCCCTGGCTGTGGCAATGGCATAACGGAACACCTGGCCGATGATCGCTCTTAAACGCCGCGCCGTCTCGTAAATTGCCTTTGCCTCATGTTCTCGCAGGGGAACAAGGATTTCAGAAGCGGTAAACTCGCCTATTGGCCGCTTGCCAATGAACCGGTTTGCCGTGTCCAACATCCAGCGCTTCTTCTCGCCGTGCTCTCGCATCTGAAAGCGAAACTGCCGGATAAGAACCAAAGGACAGAAGCTTCTGTTTGCCCTCGAAACGGTAAGCAAGCCGCTAAAGCTTGGAACCACCGTCCGAAACCAAGAGATGAAGACCGCCGCCATCGCTGATTTTTCTGGGTTTTGGGCCGGGCTTCAAATTCCTGATTTGAGTGTCGGTCAAGGGCATTTGTTGGTATATTCCTGAGCTAATGCACCACAAAAATGCCAGATTACCAACAAAACTACCAACAAATCTCTTGGATACCAACAAATCCTAATGGACGATATCGGATAATCAATATCAGCAATCTATTGAAAATAAATAAAAATCCGATCACTATCGGATCATATCAAGCCATATCGGACAAGAATGTGGTGCCCCCTTCCGGGGTCGAACCGGAACTCCTTTACAGGAACTGGATTTTGAATCCAGCGCGTCTACCAATTCCGCCAAAGGGGCAACATTGAAGGCAACTATCTCTTTACTCCGCTAAAATCAACCTGCAATAGCATTATGAACGGACTCGGTGATTCTCTGGGAAATCCGAGTTCGGCAAATGGCTGGTATGCGCTTGACCGCAAACCGGATGGTTGGAGAATAAGTGTGATCCGAGCTCTTTATGATTGGGTTTTTTCATTGGCCCGGCACAAGAATGCCAATTGGGCCCTGGCGATCATTTCTTTTGTCGAAAGCTCGTTCTTCCCGATCCCACCGGATGTGCTTCTGATCCCCATGGTTCTGGCCAAACGGCACAAATGGATCTTTCTGGCAGCACTTTGCACCATCGCATCCGTTCTTGGTGGAATATTCGGCTATTTCATTGGCGCGTTTCTTTATGAACAAGTCGCCGAACCGATCTTGAACTTCTATGGTTATATGGACAGGTTTGATCGCTTTTCAGAAATATTTGCCCAATGGGGTTGGTGGTTTGTTTTCATCGCAGGACTGACACCCTTTCCCTATAAAGTGATCACGATTTCAGCAGGCTTGGCCGGTCTCTCATTGCCGGTGTTTATTTTCGCCAGTATTGTCTCGCGCGGGATCAGGTTCTTTGTCGTATCGGGCCTGCTTTATGCCTTCGGAGAACCGATCCGCATCTTTATCGAAAAGCGACTCGGATTGATGTTCACCATCGGCGTCGCTTTGTTGATCGGCGGATTTGTCGCCATTAAGTACGTTTTCTAATGGCCTTTCGAGGATAAGAATATTGACATTGTCGCGTGTTCAACTCTCGGTTTTACTCCTTCTGGGAATGGTTGCCGTAATCGGCGCCGTTCTCGGTTTTCAACATATTGGCGGTTATATTCCCTGCAAGCTCTGTCTCGAACAGCGCGAACCCTATTATGTGGCAATACCGCTGGGAGCGTTTGCCCTGTTGGCAATTCTGTTTTCCTGGCCTGACATTCTAATCCGTCTGCTTCTGGCCGCCATTGCACTGCTGATGCTCTACACCGTCTATCTGGCAGGATTTCATTCCGGCGTGGAATGGGGCTGGTGGCCTGGACCGACCGATTGCGGTGCCACGGCTGGCAACATATCCAGCGACGTTAATGATCTGTTAGGGGACCTGAGCGCCACACAGCCGCCATCCTGCGACGAGGCGTCAGGCCGCTTTCTGGGGCTTTCCTTTGCGGGATGGAACGTGATCGTAAGCCTGGGCCTGGCAGCAATAGCGATAAAGGGCGTTTTCGCGTCCGGTAAGAACGCCTGAAACAATCACGGTTCCAGTTCGGAATCCCAATAGAGAAAATCCATCCAGCTCTCATGAAGATAGTTGGGTGGAAATTTCCGGCCATTACGATGAAGATCTTCGATCGTCGGTATATAAGGCTTTTGGCTGGGCCACATCCTTGCTGCCTTTGGCAGTTTGTTACCCTTTCGCAGATTACACGGTGAACAGGCGGCAACGACATTTTCCCAGGTCGTGTGCCCGCCACGCGAGCGCGGCACCACATGGTCAAACGTCAATTCCTCTTCGGACCCGCAATATTGGCATTCAAACCGGTCTCGCAGAAATACGTTAAACCGGGTAAATGCCGGTGAACGCGAAGGCCGGATATAGTTCTTTAGACAAACGACGCTCGGCAGCTGCATTTCGAAGGAAGGGCTTCTGACGGCCAAATCGTAATTTGCGACGATATTTACGCGATCCAGAAAGACAGCTTTGATCGCATCCTGCCACGACCAAAGTGACAGGGGATAATAACTAAGCGGGCGGTAATCCGCATTTAATACCAAAGCCGGATGAGCTTCCGGCGAGGCCGCTATCGTCAAGGTAACCTCCTAATTGTGAATCAACCTTGGACGTCTCGAATATCTAAGGCTACTATGTCAGACTTGTGAAGGCTTTAACTGAAATTTTTAATGCTACGTCACCTGTAATTATTAGGTTTTTATTTCAGATTCACACTGGCAGGGCGTCGCGCCCACTACGCAATGTCCGATAAAATGACCAAAAAAGCCGCGAGGCGATGCTGCGCCAGGGCGCCCAATCCTCAGCGATGATTCGCAACTGCTTAACGTCAGGTCGTGCTTTCATATTCATGGCCGCCCTGACCGCTTCCTGGAGTGCCAGATCCCCAGCCGGAAAAATATCGCGATGACCCGCACAGAACATCAGATACACCTCGGCAGTCCAGGGCCCAATGCCCTTGATCGCGGTCATTTCGGCAATCGCCTCCTCGGCATTTTTGCTGCACAATTTTTCCAGATCGAGCTCACCGGCATCCACTACCCTGGCAATCTCGACTAGCGTGCGCTGCTTTGGTCTGGAAAGCCCGGCCTCACGAAAGAGGTCATCATCAGCCCTAAGAATGGTGGCGGCGTCCAGCGGATCGGCCAACCGAACCAGCCGGTCAAAGATTGCTTTTGCGCTTGCCTTTGACACCTGCTGCGAAATAATGATGGAGGCAAGGCCAGAATAGTCAGGCGTTGATAGCCTTAGCGGCACTTCGCCGGCAGCCTCATGAACAGCGACAAGGCGCTTGTCGGATTTCAGAAGTTCCGCAAGACCGATCTCGATGTCCTCGTGGCTGGTGATTTTCATGGTCGGAACACTCCGCTTCGGGCAAGCCGATAATTATCGTGGCTAGCATGAAAAGGAAACAAGGTCCCGGTCATGGCCACGGAAAATCTGATAACCAAACCGACTACTCCAATATTTCGCTTCGCGCCCAGTCCAAATGGCTTGATGCATTTGGGACATGCCTATTCGGCAATATTCAATCTAAAAATGGCGCGTGAGAATGACGGCAAAATGCTTCTACGCATCGAAGACATAGATACGGTTCGTTGCACGCCCGAAAATGAGAAGCTCATGTTGGAGGACCTGGAGTGGATCGGATTTGAGTGGGATGAGAAACCCATGCGCCAATCCGGCCAATTCGAACGCTATGCTGAAACGATCAGCGATTTGTTCGATGAGGGCATCGCTTATCCATCGACCATGTCGCGCCGCGAGATTGCCGAAGCCGTCGAGGCGATGACCGCGGGCGGAAAGTCCTGGCAAACCGATCCCGACGGCGCCCCGCACTATCCGGGAAACGAGCGCAGTTTGAATGCTGACGAACGCGTGGAGGTCATGGCAGGAAATCGCCAATATGCCATGCGGCTGGATCTGCAAACTGCTGTGTCCATGCTCACCAATCAACTCACCTGGAACGAAACCGGCGCCGGGCCCGAAGGCCAGTCAGGAACAATTTTTGCCGAACCTGATATTTGGGGTGATGTCATACTCGGCAGGAAGGACATACCCGCCAGCTACCATTTGAGTTCCGTGCTGGATGACGCGATTCAAGGCGTCACCTATATCGTGCGAGGCCGCGACATATTTCACGCGACCTCTGTCCACCGGCTGTTACAGGAACTCCTGCAATTGCCCGTCCCGGACTATCATCACCATGACCTGATTCTGGACGAGGATGGCCGAAAGCTCTCCAAATCGCGTCAATCCACGGCATTGCGTCACCTGCGCGAGGCCGGCATGACCGCTTCCGACGTACACCGCATGATCGGGTTGGAATAGTCCGAACTCAAGCGGACCGGCTAGCTTGGGTTTCACCGGTTTGCTCAGCTGATGACTCAGACTGCTCGACAAGCGCAGCATTGATCTCGGCCCCTAACAGGAAAATCACCGATATCATGTAGAAAAATATCAGTGCCACCATGATACCGGCCAGACCTGCATAAGTGCTGACATAATGGGCAAAGCTGCGCAGATAGATCGAAAAGGCAATCGACGCCAGAAACCACACCAGCAGCGTGATGCAGATACCGGGCAGGATCTGCAGAATTCTTCGATGACCGGCCGGCAGCCATTTGTGACAGGCAAGCAACGCAAAAAACAGAATGGCAAAGGACAAGGACAGGCGCCAAAACTGAATCACATTTGCATAGTCACCAAGCCAGGGTATGTAACGCTTCGCAATTGCCAGCGCCAACGGCAACAGCAATAACAGGAATACGATTGTTGCCAGCATGGCAGCGGAAACCACGACAAACAAAATGCTCTGCAACCGCATCATGAAGTAGTTGCGGTCTTCATGGAGCCGATATGCACGATTGAGGCCCAGCCGGAGTGCTTCCACCCCGTTCGAACTGAAAAAGATTGCAAGCACCGCACCAAAGGTCAGGATATCGCTGCGCGGCTGGGTCAGCACCACCCTCACCTGTTCCGAGATTGGCTCTGCAACAGCCTTCGGCATGTTGTCGAAGATCAGGTGAATGGCCATATCGGGAAATTCACCGAGATTGAAAAATGCCGCTAGCGAAGTACAGAAAATCAGGAAAGGGAAAAGCGCCATCAGTCCCGAAAGCGCAATATGGCTTGCAATTGCCCAGCCATCATCCCTATTGAAGGCGATAACACCGTTGACTCCGGCCCGCCACAGGGATCCCAATGCAGATATTATCTCGGAAATGATATTCATGAACAATCGTTCTATTGTCGAATCAAGAAGCCGGAACCATCATGGCGGGTAATAGCGCCCCTGAACCGGCCTCGCAAACCCGTGTGCTTACGACTATGCCAAAATCCATTCTTATTACCGGTTGTTCGTCCGGCATAGGAAAATATTGTGCGACTAAATTGCACGAGGCAGGCTGGCAGGTCTTTGCGACTGCCCGCAAACCCGAAGATATAAATGCCTTGGCATCCCTGGGAATTCAATCGCACTATCTCGACTACGAAGACAACAAGTCGATTGAAGAAACGTTTGCAAAGGTCATGGAAACAACAGGCAGTCGGTTGGACGCCCTGTTTAACAACGGCGCCTACGCTCAGGCCGGCGCTGTGGAGGATGTTCCCACCGACGCGCTTCGCAAACAATTTGAGGCAAACTTTTTTGGCTGGCACAGCCTCACTAGGCTCGCAATCCCGGTCATGCGCAAGCAGGGATTAGGCAGGCTGGTCCATTGTTCTTCAATCCTGGGACTGTTTCCTCTCCGTTGGCGCGGTGCCTATGTCGCGTCAAAATATGCGATCGAAGGCTTGATATCGACCCAACGTCTGGAACTGCGGGGCAGCGGCATTCACGTAAGCCTGATTGAACCCGGCCCCATCGTCTCAAGGATCAGCGCCAACGCCATTCCGCACTTCGAACAGAATATCGACCTGGAAAATTCTGTTCACAGGAAACTCTACCGGAACTACGCAGACAAGATGAAAGACGATGGCGGGCCGAATTCCTTCCGGCTGGGACCGGACGCCGTTTATTCAAAACTGATCCATGCGCTGGAGGCTAAACGTCCGCGGGCGCATTATCCGGTTACCTTTCCAACCCATTTCATGCTTGCGGCCAGGCGAATCTTGCCGCAGCGATTTATCGATCGGTTGCTGGTATCATAATTTGCTATAGATACTCGCAAATCACCCGCAGATGGGAACCTAGATGGAAACATTGATGCAATTTCTGATCCCGATCGCGCTAGCCGCTGTCTGCGTGATTTTGTTGATGGGATTGGTAAACATGATGCGCGGCGGCAGTCCGAACAGGTCGCAAACCTTGATGCGTATGCGCATTCTCTTTCAGTTTATTGCCGTCATCATCGTGATGGCGGCACTCTACTTTTCGGGCAAGAGTTGATCGGCCGGACTGGGCGGACCTGCTCCGGACACGGCGACATACCTCCAACATAGCGCGGAGTTTCAACAAATGGTGCGTTTGAACAAGATCTATACAAAGACCGGCGACGACGGCTCCACCGGCCTGGGTTCAGGCGAGCGCAGGCCCAAATACGATTTGCGGATTTCAGCCTATGGTACCGTCGATGAAGCAAATGCCTGCATCGGCATGGCGCGGGTCGGGCTGGACAAGACTAATCCCGAGATTGATGCCGCATTGGCGATTGTCCAGAACGATCTGTTCGATCTCGGCGCTGATCTGGCGGTACCACCGACAGAAAGTTCCGAAGATGAAGGCAGGCTTCGGATGACGAGCCATCAGGTCGAAGCGATCGAGCAACTAATTGACCGGTTCAATGCCGACCTTGATCCACTGAAATCATTCATTTTGCCCGGCGGCACGACGGCCGCTGCTCATTTGCATCTTGCCCGCACGGTGTCCCGTCGGGCAGAGCGCCTGATCGTTGAACTATCCGAGCGCGAAACGGTCGGAATATCCTGTATTCACTATATCAATCGTGTTTCTGATTTTCTTTTTGTTGCCGCACGCGTTGTCAATGACGGCGGAAAAGGCGATGTTCTTTGGGTTCCCGGCCAGAATCGCTAACTTTGGCCGGGCAGACATGATGAGTTAAACGCCAGAACCGGACGCAACCAGAAATTGTTTATTCCGCTTCACGACGCAAATTACCTCAGGCACATCCGGCTGCAATATGTGACCTTTGCCATCATCGTCGTGAACTGCGTGATTTGGGCTTTCTTCGGCACGAGCCTGTTTTCCGGCGAACAATACTACCGCGCCGCCGTTTATTCTTACGGGTTCATTCCCGCAGTCGCCAATGGCTATCAGGTCCTGCCTGCAGGCTACGACGTTCTGCCTTACTTTACCCACTATGTATCCTACGCATTCCTGCATAATGATTTCTGGCATCTGGCCGGTAATATGCTGTTCATCTGGGTGTTTGGAGACAATGTCGAAGATGCGATGGGCCACATCCGGTTCATTTTTTTCTTCCTCGCCTGCGCCGCTGCCGGGGCTTTGATGCATTCCGTAGTGCACCCCGAATCCGTCACACCGCTCATCGGAGCGTCAGGAGCCGCTGCAGGCATCATCACCGCCTATGTAATGCTGCATCCCAGTGTAAAGGTCTGGATATTGGCCTTGGGCCGTATTCCGCTTCGCCTGTCGGCACTATGGGTAATTGGCGCCTGGATTGTTTTTCAGATCGGGAATTTGATCATTACCGGCGAGGACAAGGTTTCCTGGGCGGCCCATGTCGGCGGAATTATCGCCGGCGCCGTACTGATCCCGATCATGAAGCGACGCAATGTACCATTATTTGACCGAAAACCGGTTGATGAAGTTATCCCGCCAGTGCCCCCACCTGCGGTCGCGGAAGACGGATATCCACTACCCGGCCAGCCAAAGGAAAGCACGCCGGAAATTGAAAACAAACACCGCGTTGAAGATGACACCCGCTCACCTTGGGGCAGGCAACCGCGCAGAAAAGACTGATACATACCCATTATTCGCATCTGGCCAGATCAGCTTCCTGCATCTGGCCAGATCAACTTTCTATTGACGTGTTGTTACCGGATGTTTAGACGCTCGCCATAATCCGATACGTCCAGCAATGGCGTATTTCTTTCAACTACGTCGCTAATTTGGCCGGGCAATCTCGAAAACTGAAATAATCTGGGCAAATTGCATCTCGCCGTGGGAAAAGGACAAGACATGAAAATTCTGGTACCGGTCAAACGGGTCGTCGATTACAACGTCAAGATCAGGGTCAAATCGGATGGGTCCGGCGTTGAACTTACAAACGTCAAAATGTCGATGAATCCCTTTGACGAGATCTCCGTCGAAGAAGCGCTTCGCCTAAGGGAAGCGGGCAAGGCCGAAGAGATCATCATTGTCTCGATTGGACCGCAGCAATCCCAGGAGACCATCCGCACCGCACTGGCCATGGGCGCAGATCGCGGAATTCTGGTCAAAACCGATGTCCAGACTGAACCCCTGGCGGTGGCGAAGATTCTAAAGGCAATCGTTGATGAGGAAAAACCGGAACTGGTGATCCTCGGCAAGCAGGCAATTGATGATGATGCCAACCAGACCGGCCAGATGCTTTCGGCGCTTCTGGGCTGGAGCCAGGCAGCTTTCGCCTCAAAGCTCGAAATCGATGGCGACAAGGCAACCATTACGCGCGAAGTCGATGGCGGATTGCAGACAATGGAAGCGAAGATGCCATTGATCGTGACGACCGATCTGCGCCTCAACGAGCCGCGTTACGCATCGCTACCGAACATCATGAAGGCCAAGAAGAAACCGCTCGATGAAAAGTCACCCGATGATTACGGCGTCGACGTCACCCCGCACCTGAAAGTCCTTTCCACGGTTGAGCCCCCGGCAAGACAGGCAGGGGTCAAGGTGGAATCGGTTGAGGAACTGGTCGACAAACTGAAAAACGAAGCCGGTGTGCTGTAGTAGGAAAAAAGGAAAAACATCATGACCATCTTGCTATTGGCAGATCACGAAAATTCCGCCCTTTCCGACCAGACGGCAAAGGCGCTTGCAGCCGCCAAGGAAATTGGCGGCGACGTCGATATCCTTGTTGCCGGCCACAACTGTTCGCCAGCTGCCGAAGAGGCAGCCAAACTCGACGGTGTCTCGAAGGTGCTTGTCGCCGACAGCGCCGAATACGAGCACATGATGGCCGAGCCGATGACCCAGCTACTGCTTGGGCTGGCTGACGGCTACGACACGCTGATCACCGCAGCGACGACAACCGGCAAGAACATCATGCCGCGGGTCGCAGCGTTGCTGGATGTTATGCAAATCTCCGAGATCACCGAAGTAAAGTCAGCCGACACGTTTGAACGGCCAATTTACGCGGGGAATGCGATCCAGACCGTACAAACATCTGATCCCAAGAAAGTGATCACCGTGCGTACCGCCGGCTTTCAGGCAGTTGGTGAAGGTGGATCGGCGGCGATCGAAGCGATCGAAGCAGCTGGCGATCCCGGCCTGACGAAGTTCATCGAAGCAAAGTTGTCAGGTGGTGATCGTCCTGAATTGACGTCGGCGAAAATCATCATTTCCGGTGGCCGCGCCCTGGGCTCAGCCGAGAAGTTCCAGGAAGTCATCATCCCGGTCGCAGACAAGCTCGGTGCGGCAATTGGCGCCTCAAGAGCTGCCGTCGATGCCGGCTATGCCCCCAATGACTGGCAGGTCGGCCAGACCGGCAAGGTTGTTGCGCCTGACCTTTATATTGCCTGCGGTATATCCGGGGCAATCCAGCACCTGGCCGGTATGAAGGATTCCAAGGTCATTGTGGCGATCAACAAGGATGAGGAAGCGCCAATCTTCCAGGTGGCCGACTACGGACTGGTTGCCGATCTGTTCGACGTATTGCCGCAGTTCGAAAAAGCACTGGACTGACAGAACCGTTCACCGGTAATCATAGTCACCCGAGATGTACTACTGTAGGCTTTGCGCTATCCGCAGCTTGCGGGAAGACTGTTTGGAGTGTGACGATGACAGATTCGTTCAAGAAAATCGGTGTTATTGGCGCCGGGCAGATGGGCAGTGGAATTGCCCATGTCTGTGCACTTGCGGGGTATGAAGTACTGTTGAACGATCTGAGCTCGGACAATGTTGAGTCCGGGCTTGCGACAATCAACGGAAATCTGGCTCGCCAGGCTGCTTCCAAGAAAATAACCGAAAAGGATCGCAAAAAGGCGATCTCCCTGCTTGGGCCTGCGCCACAGATGGAAGATCTCGCAAGTTGCGATCTGGTCATCGAGGCGGCAACCGAAAACGAAGCGATCAAGCGCAACATCTACGCCACCATTTGCCCGATTCTGAACCCGGAAGGCGTATTGGCGTCAAACACTTCATCCATATCAATCACCCGGCTCGCTTCAGCGACAGACCGGCCGGAACGGTTTATCGGCATCCACTTCATGAACCCGGTACCGGTAATGAAACTGGTGGAGCTCGTCCGCGGCATAGCAACGGCTGATGAGACCTATCAGGCCGCATTGGGCTTCATTGCCTCGCTCGACAAGACAGTTGCCGTTTCGGAAGACTTCCCCGGCTTCATGGTCAATCGCATCCTGCTGCCGATGATCAATGAGGCAATTTACACGCTCTATGAAGGGGTTGGCACGGTTGAGGGAATAGACACCGCCATGCGCCTTGGCGCCAACCATCCCATGGGTCCGCTGCAACTGGCCGACTTCATCGGGCTGGATACTTGTCTTTCCATCATGCAGGTCCTGCATGATGGTCTGTCGGACAGCAAGTACCGGCCCTGCCCCCTGCTCGTAAAATATGTTGAGGCCGGATGGCTTGGTCGCAAAACCGGCCGCGGATTCTACGATTACCGGGGCGAGGAACCGGTGCCGACGAGATAGGTTGGCTACCTAACTCGAAGCGTTTACCACCGCATTGATCATCGTCTTGGCATCTTCGCTGGCCCAGTCCGCCGGGCCGTTCATGGAACCTAGTGCGCAACCTTCGCCATCGACCAGCAATGTTACCGGCATTCCCACCGCAAGGCTCATTTTCTTCAGATCGTTGAAGATCGACATCGTGCCGTCATGCCGGAACGGTAATGCCTTGATTTCGGTTTCCTCATAAAATCGCTTCGGCTTTACATCATCGCCAAGGTCAACGCTTACTGGAAGGACCTCGAACTCCGGTCCGCCCATCGCTTCCTGCAAAGCGTCCAAAGCCGGCATTTCCTCCCTGCAGGGCGCACACCAGGTGGCCCACAGGTTAAGCAGTACCGTCTTTCCGCGGTAGTCTTCAAGACTGCCCGGCGCACCGTTTTCATCCTTGAAAGCCAGGGCCCCCAACTGCTTGGGTACATCCGCGATGACAAACGCCGCGACCTGCCCAGTATTCAGACCTTCAAGTCTTTCTGCCAGCGATTGCGATCCATTGCAGGCATTGACTTGCTGGTCCTGATTGCCAACAGAACCCCAAATCCCGTATACCCCGCCAAGGACAATGACGCCGACACCAACAAGCAGGGCCAGGCTGACCAAAGTGCGAGTACTGAACTTCTTCATTTCAGGCTCCCGGAGAACTAAAAATGAGCGATACCGGTTCCGGTAACAAAATGTGGGGCGGCCGTTTTTCTTCTGGCCCCGATGCGATCATGGAGGCAATCAATGCCTCGATTGATTTTGACGCCAAGCTGTATGCCCAGGATATAGCGGGCTCGAAAGCCCATGCACAGATGCTTGCCAGTCAGGAAATCATATCTGCCTCTGATGCCGAAGCGATCCTTCACGGTCTAGACACAATATTGTCAGAAATCGAGGCAGGCAGCTTCAAATTTTCTGCTGGCCTGGAAGACATTCACATGAATATCGAAGCCCGCCTTGGCGAATTGATTGGCCCGGCTGCAGGAAGGTTGCACACCGCTCGCTCGCGGAATGATCAGGTAGCGCTCGATTTCAAGCTGTGGGTGAAATCCGCAGCACAAGAAGCCGCAACTCTGCTCGAAAAGCTGATGCAGGTTTTTCTCAACAAGGCGGAAAAACATGCAGGCGACGTTATGCCGGGATTTACCCATTTACAGACCGCCCAACCGGTGACCTTTGGTCATCATTGCCTGGCCTACGTGGAAATGTTTGCCCGCGACCGCTCCAGATTTATCGACGCGATTGAGCGTATGGATGAATGCCCGCTGGGTGCTGCTGCCCTGGCCGGAACCGGATTTGCCATCGATCGGGATATGACAGCAAACGAACTTGGTTTTCGCGAACCTACAAGAAACTCGCTCGATTCGGTGTCCGATCGTGATTTTGCGCTAGAATTCCTGGCCGCTACCGCAATATGCGCGACGCATTTGTCCCGTCTGGCCGAAGAAATTGTCATCTGGTCGACGCCGCAATTCAATTTCGTTGTCCTGTCGGACAAATTTTCGACAGGTTCATCCATCATGCCGCAAAAGCGCAATCCGGATGCGGCCGAATTGGTGCGGGCCAAGACCGGCCGGATAAACGGAGCGCTGTTGGCCTTGCTTACGGTGATGAAAGGACTTCCGCTGACTTACTCAAAAGACATGCAGGAGGACAAGGAACCGGTCTTTGACGCAGCACAGAATATCGAACTCGCGATTCTGGCGATGACCGGAATGGTCGCCGACATGAAAGTGAACACCGGGGAAATGGCGAAGGCAGCTGACGCCGGATTCTCAATTGCAACTGACCTGGCCGACTGGCTTGTGCGTGAAACAGGGATCCCGTTCAGGGAAGCACATCACATCACCGGCCGCGCGGTTGCCTTGGCGGAACAAAAGAATTGTGGACTGGAGGAGTTGTCCCTGGAAGATTTGAAATCGGTCAGTGACCGGATTGATACCAGCGTGTTCGATGTCCTCTCGGTCGAAAAATCGGTCGCCAGCCGTACAAGTTTTGGCGGAACGGCGCCCAAAAATGTGGCCGAACAGGTCAAATACTGGCGCAAGCGGCTCAAACAGTAAAAGCAGGTAAATACTGCGTCCTGCGCGTTTGACTTTCATCTGCGCTTGGCGAATAACAAGGTGGGAATCCGTGGCGTTTCGCCGGACATGGAGATATGCGGTGACAATTGTGGATACGACAAAATTGTTCAGGCTCACACTGTCGGTTTTGGTGGTGCTGGCACTCGCAATCGTTGCCAGCGCTTGCGGCCGTCGCGGCGCGCCCGAAGCGCCACCTGATACCAGCATAGTCTCGACAGACGAAGCCGGAAATCCATTGGAAAGAAAGCCCGAAAAGCCAGATCGTCCATTTATCCTCGATCCCCTTCTGGAATGACACTCTACTCCGGAATCATGCCTTGAATCATTTTGACTACAAAGACGGTGTGCTTCACGCCGAGGACGTGGCAATCCCGACCATAGCAAATGCAGTCGGAACACCATTTTATTGTTATTCGACAGCCACGCTGGAACGCCATTACAAGGTTTTTTCGGCAGCTTTCGACGATATTCCTTCGCTCGTCTGCTACGCCTTGAAGGCAAATTCCAATCAGGCCGTATTGACCACCCTGGCCCGTCTGGGTTCCGGCGCGGACGTCGTTTCCCTGGGCGAACTGTTGCGCGCACTAAAGGCCGGAATTCCACCGGAAAAAATCATGTTCTCCGGTGTCGGCAAAACCGTAGACGAATTCGACGCAGGGCTCGAAGCCGATATTTTGTGCTTCAATGTGGAATCAGTCCCCGAACTGAAGGCTCTGTCAGCCCGCGCGACGGCATTGGGCAAGACCGCAAATGTATCCTTCCGGATAAATCCGGACATTGACGCCGGCACGCACGCCAAGATCTCGACTGGAAGGAAAGGTGACAAATTCGGGATTCCATGGGCGGATGCGAGCGACATTTATGCGCTTGCGGCAACCTTGCCCGGAATTCAGGTCACCGGCATCGATATGCATATCGGCAGCCAGATCACCGATCTCGAGCCGTTCGACAGGGCTTTCGCCCGCCTGGAGGATTTGATCCTTCAACTGCGCGCAAATGGCCACAATATCGATCATGTCGATCTGGGTGGTGGTCTGGGCATTCCCTATAAAAAAGATAATATTCCACCACCGGATCCCGGCGAATATGCTGACGTTGTCAAGAAACATGTCCGCAAGCTCGATTGCACAATCATTTTCGAGCCAGGTCGGCTGATCGCGGGAAATGCCGGTATACTTGTTGGCGAGATAATCTATGTCAAAGATGGTGACGGAAAATCATTCATCATTGGCAATACGGCAATGAACGACCTGATTCGCCCGACGCTATATGATGCCTGGCACGAGATTTTGCCTGTAAAGGAGCCGTCTCCGCAAACCGCCACATTGACTGCTGATGTCGTCGGTCCTGTTTGTGAGACCGGTGATTATATCGCGCTTGACCGCCAACTGCCTGAAATGGCTCCAGGTGATCTCTATGCGATAGGTTCAGCCGGAGCCTACGGCGCGGTCCAGTCCGGAACCTATAATTCCAGGCTTCTGGTCCCTGAAGTGCTCGTGAAAGATGATCAGTTCCATGTCATCCGGCCCCGCACAGACTATGATGCGCTTATTGGAATGGATAGCCTGCCGGCATGGCTCGAAAAATAGCGTTCTATCCGGCTGCAAGATTGCAACGTTCCGTTCACTCACATTTTAGCGAAATTTCAAGACAACACTCGAAAACGCCATTTTCTGTGCTAGATTACCTACGACCGAAACAAGCTTGAAAGCCGCCGGTGAACCCTGAACAGAATGACGTAGCACCGACATACGTGCAGGAAACCAAGGATAATCCCAATTCCCTGGTTCGGTTCTGGGCGTCACTGATTCTGTTTTGGGAAGCGTTCTGGCCGCTGGCAATTCCTACCATCTGCGTAATCATCGCATTTTTTACGGTCTCCTGGGCCGGCATCTGGCAGTTTGTATCCGACCCGGTCAGATATGTGTCCCTTGCGGGATTCGCGGCTGCCTTCTTGTATTCGTTGAAGCATTTCCGCGAACTGCGGTTACCCACTTCCGCGCAGGTTACAAGACGTATTGAGACCGCCTCGAGACTGGAAGATCGCCCGCTCACCGCCCAAAGTGACGAAATCGCAATGGGTGACGGAGATTCGTTTTCAGATGCATTGTGGAATGAGCACCGCCGCAGAATGGCGGAAAGGCTCGATTCTCTATCATCGGGATCGCCCACTCCGGATGCCAATCGCAAGGACCCATGGGCAATTCGTGCCTTTCTTGCGGTCCTGGCCTTTGCCGCATTCGGATTTTCACTTGGCCCGCAAAATGCCGGCGTTGCGGACGCCTTTTTCCGGGCACCGGACAAACGCGAAGTCCTGAGCAGATTGGACGCCTGGGTCAATCCGCCTGCCTATACCCGCAAGGCACCCATCTTCCTCAACGATCGTCTGGCTGAACTGTCGGGCGACGCAATTTCTGTTCCCGATGGAAGCGAACTAACATTGCGATTTGTCGGCAAGGGAGAAATATCCGCCAAATTTGTCGATGGCACATCCGAAACCGAAATCTTGCCAAAGGAAGAAGAGCAGGCTGAAGGCGTCGCAAAACCTGCAGAGACCCCCACACCGGCTTCAACAGGTGGCAACCGGAACGGTTCGGAACTGTCTCATCAACTCATTACCGACGGTACGATTGTAGTCGAGTCGGACAATATCGAAATTGCCCGTTGGCCGATTACCGTGATTCCCGACCGCGCGCCGGAAATCTCGTTCATAGATCCGCCCGGACGCTCACTATCAGGATCATTGCAACTCAGCTACGAAGTATCGGATGACTACGGGATTGTTGACGCGCAGGCCGAATTCAAATCGCTGATCGAAACCGATCCGAACGCCCGCCCGCTGGTAGAACCACCGGAAACCAACCTGACATTACCGCGCCGCCGCGCCAAATCTGGCAGCGCAAAGGTCAATCGCGATCTCTCGAGCCATCCCTGGGCCGGCAGCAAGGTAACCATCGCGCTTACCGCCCGTGACGACGCCGGACAGACTGGCAGAAGCCAGACCCATGAGATGACATTGCCCGGTCGCCGCTTCTCCCAGCCCCTGGCTCTGGCACTGGTTGAGCAACGCCGTATCCTGGCACTGGATGCCCGCAAGGCGCCTTATGTGGCCAATCTACTCGATGCGGTCCTGACCGCGCCGGAGAGCTTCATAAACAATCTTGGTGCGTTTACATCCATGAACGTTGCCTATCGCCGCATTGTGTCTGCACCTGACGATGACACATTGCGCAGCGCCCTCGACCTGCTGTGGGAAATTGCGCTCGCCGTCGAATTTGGCGATCTTTCGGACGCCGAACGCAAACTTCGCGAAGCCCAGGAAAATCTGAGCGAGGCACTCGAAAACGGTGCGAGTGATGAGGAAATCGCCCAGTTGATGAAAGAACTGCGTGAGGCGATGGACGAATTCATGAAAATGATGGCGGAAGAGGCCCTCCGTAATCCGATGACTGCAAATCCGTTTGAACAGAACGAGATGATGCAGACCCTGCGCCAGCGTGATCTTGAGCGCATGATGGACCAGATCGAAAATCTCGCCCGTTCCGGTTCACGAGACGCGGCAAGGCAGATGCTGAGCGAATTGCAGCGGATGATGGATAACCTTCGCGCCGGGCGCAACATGCAGCAACGCCAGGCCGACGGAAACCGCATGAACCAGGCACTGGACAAGCTGAGCGAATTGATGAACCGCCAGCAGGAATTGATGAACGAGACCTTCCAGATGCAGCGCCAAAGGCCGCAAAACCGGTCCGGACAGCAACAAGGACAGCAACAGCAGCAGGGTCAACGCCAGCAAGGCCAGCAGCAACAGCCCGGCGATAATGGCGAGATGACCCCTGAAGAATTTGCTGAGGCGCTGCGTAGAATGCAGGAAGCCCAGGAATCGCTTCGTCAGCAATTGCAGGAACTTGGCGAGGAGCTCGAGGCGATGGGCCTGGATCCCTCCAAGGAATTTGGCGAAGCGGGTCGCGAGATGGGTGAAGCCGGCGAAAACCTGGGCGAAGGCAATACCGGTCAGGCAACAACCGATCAGGGCCAGGCACTGGAAGCACTTCGCCAGGGCGCACAATCAATGATGCAACAGATGGCAGGTGATCAGCAGGGACCTGGTCAACAGCAAGGTCCCGGCCAACGTGGCGGACCGGACCGTCAACGCTCCGATCCACTCGGAA
>JANQQM010000077.1 GCA_028289365.1 Salaquimonas sp.
GGCCGACTATGTAAACAAGGGCGCCCATTTTGGCCCGCACAACATCCATGAAAACCGGCCGGACTCCATGGTCTCCGACCAGATCATCTTCTCCACCTATCAGAATGCCGGCATCCGCGTCACCGACATCTCCAATGCCTATCAGCCCAAAGAGATCGCCGCCTTCGTCCCGCCGAAACCCAACAAGCTCATGGACCACCGCCCCAACCGACCGCTCGTCATCCAGTCCTGCGATGTCTGGGTCTCGAAAGAAGGCCTGATCTACGCAAACGACTACAATGGCGGACTGTTCATCATGGAATATGAGGGGTAATCCAAATTTCATTGCCGATAAGACCTGTACCGCTTGACTTATTTGTCACTTTCAGGAGCGGTTTCGAAGTCTAATTCGACACAATGAATAACGGGCATCAAATGAACTAAGACATGGTATGCCCGCATTGGGCCATTAGCAGATATCTAGCCGTGGCAGGCGCAGCCCGAGTGATCACAGCCAGCACCCTTGGGGTGGCCCTCTGCGCATGCGTCACTGCAATAGTTGCGGCCGCTCTTGGTCACCGCGTCTTTAACGTTTACGATGCAGACGCAGTCGGCGCAGGCACATTTTTGCTGGGTCACAGTTACCATCTTTATTCTCCTTACTAAGACTCGTCCGACTCGCCATGTTCGTGGACGAAGAGGTGTTCAATCATGATCTGCAGAACGTCGCGTACGCAGGCGTCGGCCAGGCTATAAAACACCTGCTTACCGCGTCTTTCCGCCCGCAAAACGCGCGCCGCGCGTAGTAGCCGCAGGTGGTGGCTGACCAGCGAAGCAGAGATCCCAAGACTGTCGGCGATATCGCCGGTGGAAACCTCGTGCTCTCTGCAGGCCAATACGATTGACAGTCGGGTTGGATCCGCCAGCAATCCGAACACCTCTGCCAATTGGACCGTTTGATCATCCTTTAGAGCAACATTTTGCATAATTGAACAATTAAATAGTTGTTCAAATGTTTGCAAGTCGTTTTTGATTGTTGATGAGTGAACCGCCAATTTTCCAGCTTGGCCGCGATGTGGCTCCACCTTTGCAATGCTAGGCTTCGGCGGCAGTTTCGTTTCATTTCGAACAAACCTATGAAAACCAATTTCACGTAACAATCCCGGTTGCAAAATTTCTAGTAACTGTGCAAGTTACGTGAAATGGACTGATTATCGAGGTGCACTTCATTTCAGATCACCGGTTACCGGTCACTGCCAATTCCGGCTTCCTTCGAGCAGAAATGACGACACCGTTAGATCGTGTCCTGAAAAATCATGAACAGGCCGTTCGTTGCGGCCATTGTCAACGAAATGTCTGAGTTGCGACGACAGGGAGAACCAACATGAAAACACGCGCTGCCATTGCCTGGGAGCCGAACAGGCCGCTGGAAATCGAGGAGATCGACCTTGAAGGTCCCAAGGAGGGCGAAGTCCTCGTCCGCATTGTGACGACAAGCCTGTGCCATACAGACGTGTTCACCTTGTCTGGAGAAGATCCGGAGGGCCTTTTTCCTTGCATTTTGGGCCATGAGGGTTGCGGGATTGTTGAAGAGGTCGGTAAGGGCGTAACATCAGTTGCTCCCGGGGATCATGTTATTCCACTATACGTCCCGGAAGACCCGGACTGTCCCTACATAAAGTCCGGTAAGACAAATCTTTGCCAAACCATCCGCCAAACGCAGGGTGCAGGCCTCATGCCTGACGGCACTTCCCGCTTCTCATACAAGGGCAAACAAATCCTTCACTACATGGGCACCAGCACCTTCAGCGAATACACTGTGCTGCCAGAGATATCGATTGCCAAAATTGCGAAAGAAGCACCTCTGTCCAAGGCATCTGTCATGGGTTGCGCTGTACCGACGGGAATCGGAGCTGTGCGCAATACGGCCAAGGTTGAGGAGGGCGCGACAGTCGCTGTTTTCGGCTTGGGCGCTGTAGGCATGGCCGTAATCCAGGGCGCGGTTCTCAAGGGTGCGTCACGGATCATCGGGATCGACATCAACCCAAACAAATTCCCATTGGCCAAGTCGCTGGGTGCTACGGAATGCATCAATCCAAAGGATCATGCCGCACCTATCCATGAGATCCTGATCGAGATGACGAATGGCGGGCTTGACTACACATTCGAAGCGGTGGGCAATGTAGAGCTGATGCGATCGGCGCTGGAGGCCTGTCATAAGGGCTGGGGCGAGTGCACCGTGATCGGTGTAGCTGGCGCGGGGCAAGAGATTTCTACGCGGCCATTCCAGCTGGTCACGGGCCGTGTATGGCGTGGCACGGCCTTTGGTGGTGTGCTGGGCCGTAGCGAACTGCCCGGGATGGTCGATGAATGGCTTCGCGGAGACTTCAGCGTAGACCCTTACATCACGCACCATATGAAGCACGGTCAAATAAACACGGCCTTCGACCTTCTTAAGGCAGGAGAATCGATCCGCTCAGTCATCCATTTCCAACCGAGCGAGACGATGACGGTAAATTCACTGCCCGGACAAATCGTCCCCGAGTGAAGCAGCGATCAGGTTACGCAGCCAAGTGGTCGGTCTGAAGTTCTTTTCTCAGGCCGGCGGATTTGATGCTTCCAGTGCGACAGAGCAAGCTTTGCTGCGAGCAAGAAACTCACAACTGTGTAGGATTGGGGGCGTCGCCATAGACCTCAACTGGATCAAAGACCTTCACTGTCTCTGTGAAGCTCAATTCGATCGGCGCCTTATCGGAATCAAGGGGTACCGAACGATAGAAGCAGGAGCGGTAGCCAACATGGCAGCTGGCACTTCCTTCGACAGCAACGCGCAGCCATATGGCATCCTGATCGTCGTCTATTCGCATTTCGACAACCTTCTGGATAAATCCGCTGGTCGCCCCCTTGTGCCAGAGACATTTGCGGCTTCGGCTCCAATAGTGGGCGTCACCCGTTCTGATGGTTTCCAGTAGTGCGTCTTCATTCATCACACCCATCATCAGTACTTCGCCGGTCTCGGCATCGGTAGTTACAACCGGAATAAAGCCGTTTGTGTCGAATTTCGGCGCCAGCAGTTTGCCCTCTTCCACCTGCTCTACGGAGGTCCGGCCTGCAAAGGGGTGCCAATCAGCCATTACTCGATTCCACCGTTAGAAATGGGGATTGAAGACAAAAAATCTCGGCGTAGTTCAGGATCCGTTTGAAACTCACCAAGAAGCCGCCGGGTCAACATGGAAACGCCTGGTTTCTTGATGCCCCGCGTCGTCATGCACATATGGGCTGCTTCAATAACAACAGCGACACCACGTGGCTGAAGCACCTCCTGAATGGTATCGGCGATCTGTGACGTTAGGGTCTCCTGGATCTGTAGGCGCTTTGCGTAAACTTCCACAACGCGCGCCAATTTACTGATGCCAACGACACGATTTGCCGGAAGATAGGCCACATGCGCCTTGCCGATAATCGGCACAACGTGATGTTCACAATGAGATTCCAATCGCATGTTTCGTAACACGATCAGATCATTATATTCGTTCGTTTCCTCAAAAGTGCGGGCCAGCAGTTCGGTCGGGTCGATCTGATACCCTTCAAAAAATTCTTCATATGCGCGTGCTACACGAGCCGGCGTATCCACTAGCCCTTCTCGATCCGGGTCGTCGCCACTCCATTCAAGAAGGACACGCACGGCTGCCTCGGCATCTTCGCGTGAAGGGCGCAGCCCATGTTCCTTGCGATACTCTGCCATTGCCACAACACTCGCAGCGTAAGTCATTATCTTCAAAACCTCTGTCGTTGATTTTTATGGCTGAAGTTCAAAGTGATTGCCCGTAATCCGAACTACAAGCCGGCGTAAGACACTTGAAGTCGGGTCAGGTAATTGACGCAATCATCCGTTCCAGTTTTTGAATTTCAATCTTTCCTTCAGGATGACCAAAATCTGCTTCCTTAATCTGGACATGTTACTATATAACATCACATACAAAATGGGAATGGAACTTACAACCGTTCCCGTGCAGTTGCGATGAAGACTCGGATATCAGCTGGCCGACTGTCGTCTAGCGGCCAAGACGATGGATGAAATCACCGCCTGACTTTGGAGCAAAATTTGACCGAGCATGCTCAAATCCTTGAAATGGGCAATATCGAAGGCGCTCAAGCTACGTTGGTTCGATGGAGGGCGGCGGTTGCTACGGGGCGCGTCGACAATGTCATGGCCCTATATGCATCGGATGCGATTCTGGTTCCGACATTGTCCAACGAGATCATCGTTACGCAGGATGGCCGTCGAAACTATTTCGAGTTCTTTTTGTCTGACGGCGGTCCAACATGCACCGTCGACCGTGAAGAACTCCGGATCAATCACAAAAACGGTACTGTAGCCATTGGTGGCATCTATACCTTTTGTTTCCGCAGATCCGCTGGTGAGGAATCCATACCGGCCCGATTCCTATTCAACTTCGAAGAGATCGATGCTCGCTGGCTGATAACTGGACATCATTCTTCACGCTGCGTTTGAAGCTGTAGGTGATGCACACAATTCCAATGCAATGAACGAGAATGAGTGACAAGACGCATATGACTTTACCTGACCGTATCCCAGTCTTTTTGCTGAGCGGCTTTCTTGGCTCAGGCAAGTCTACGCTTCTAAATGCGTTTTTGAACGATCCTGAAGTTCAGGATACGGCAGTTATCATTAACGAGTTCGGGGATGTTCCCGTTGATCACTTGCTCGTCCGCAAGGGTGAGACAACGATTAGCCAGGTTTCGACAGGCTGCCTATGCTGTTCTGATACCACAGACATCCAAAAGACGCTTTCTGACATCCACATCGCTGCCTTGGACGGAGAAATAGGCGGGTTTTCGCGGGTCATCGTCGAGATGAGCGGACTTGGTGATCCGGCACCGCTGGTCAGTTCTCTTTGCACTATCGAAAATGTCGCATACCAACTACCAGGCCGCGCTTATCAGACTCAGTTTTATTTGGCCGGCGTCATCACCCTATTCGATACTATTGCTGGGGCAAGTTCAATTGAAACCCATTTCGAGGCACTCAAGCAGATAGCCTTTGCGGATCGGATTGTGCTGACAAAAACCGACCTGTCGAATGAAGATGATGCTTCGCTAGAGCTAGATGTATTGCTGCGTGAATTGCGCGAGCTCAACGCAGGTGCTGAGATCTTTGATCGTCAGACGGTCGAACTCTCAAAGCTGTTTGTTCCGAAGCCTTACGCAGTCGTCGATCGTGGCGAAGATGTTGCCGGTTGGTTGGCCCTGGAAGCTGCATTGGCGCATGAATCCGGCCACGACGCTCGATCAAAGGACGAATATATCAGTCTCAGACATGGGGCCGGCATCAGGACGTTCAGCATAGCCAGGGAACAACCCCTGTCCGAAACCAACTTTCATAAATTTCTCAGCATTCTCCAGGAATCAGCGGGACAGCGGCTACTCCGGGTCAAGGGGATCATTGCGACGGAAAACTTGCCCGACGAACCGGTGATTATCCACGCGGTTCAACACAGGGTTTCCAATCCTGTTCGGCTAGCCGCCTGGCCAGATGAAGACCATCGGTCTCGGCTTGTTTTCATTACATACGGTAGTGATCCCGAGCAAGTGCGGAAGTTGTTTACCACGGTAATTGACGCTGTTCCCGGATCGCTCACGAAGTCACTCAAAGATATTGGCGACGCATTGATGGCGCCGATTGCACGAACATTATCCACTCTCGATTTCATGTCACGGAGGTCGCAATGAACGAATTAGAGAAGACACCAGTTACCGTGCTCACCGGATATCTCGGCGCCGGTAAAACCACATTGCTCAATCGCATACTTTCGGAAAATCACGAAAAGCGATACGCGGTTATTGTCAATGAGTTCGGTGAGATCGGAATCGACAATGATCTGGTTGTGGACGTGGATGAAGAAATCTTCGAAATGAACAACGGATGTATCTGTTGCACAGTACGCGGAGACCTTATCCGTATCATCGAACGGCTGATGAAACGACGAGACCGTTTTGATGCAATCTTGATCGAAACAACGGGCCTCGCCAATCCCGCGCCCGTTGCCCAGACTTTCTTCATGGATGAGGATGTTCAATCCAAGACCAAACTTGATGCAATCGTAACTGTCGTGGATGCCAAGCATCTACTCGAAGAAATAGACAATGCACATGAAGCCCAGGAACAACTGGCCTTTGCCGACATCGTCCTTTTGAATAAGACCGACCTGGTTAGCGAACAAGAGAAGGCCGAGGTTGAAAAGCGGATCCGCCGGATCAATCCAACGGCGCTGATCCACTGTTCCGAACGCTGCCAGATATCCCTTGATGAAGTTCTTGGACGCAATGCGTTCGATCTGGATCGCGTACTCGAAATCGAGCCGGAATTTCTGAAGCACTTTCACCACCATCATCACGACGATCATGTCACGAGTTTCTCACTGACGAGCGACAAGCCGCTAAATCCCGAGCAGTTCTTTCAGTGGATACAGACTATCGCCCAGGAGTTTGGTCCCGACATGCTTCGGATGAAGGGTATTATTGCTTTTGAAAATGACGATGACCGCTTTGTGATACAGGGCATTCACATGTTGTTGGAGGGCGATCATCAACGCCCCTGGAGACCGGACGAACAGCGTACGACACGGCTTGTTTTCATTGGAAGAGACCTTCCTCGCGACAAGATCGAAGAAGGTTTCCAGGAGTGCCTGGTTCATAAACAAGTGGCCGCAGAATGAGTAAGTTCAACAACCCGCTCGCGCCAAAACTCGGCCGGCTAAACACCAAATCGTCTGAAATAAAACGTTGGGTTCGCGAGCTGATGAACGTATCGGAAGACATTCCGATCACCGTCGCCGAACTGGCTTGCCGGGATGAAGGATGCCCGGATACTGAAACGGTGATCGGCCTGCTGGAACCGGGAAAACCAATCGTAACAATACGGATTCATACCACAGTGGCGGAAGTCACTAGGCCAGACGTAGCCAAAGCTGCAGGTATAGCAGTTTGAGTATTGGAAGCAGGTTCCATAAGAGCAGAAAAAAGCACATTTGAGAGGATGTCATCTGTAAACTGGTTTGGTCCTACAATCTCATACCTAGGCCAACCAAATTCCAAGCACCTTTTCGGAAGGACGTATCATTGCGGATGACTGCTATCGCCCAGAAGCTGCCGTCAAATCGGATTCTTGTGAATGTCTGAAAGAGACCAGAAAGCAGACATCATTCGCACCAGCGAATAATGACCGTAAATGGTCCACAACGGACATTCTGATCACCGAGCAGATCTTCATTTCTTGCATTCAAGAGCACGCTTCTGAGGCAATGCGTTTATCAAAGCACTTAGACTTCTACTTCTCGCCGTCATCCATGCCGGTTTTTACATCAAGCAGGACCTGCCGCCGCTCTTCGCGGATTACTTTCAGCGCTCGTTGGAGAGCACCGGGTAGTTCTTCTGCCAGTTCGATGGTTTCTGCATAGCAACCTGACGCTTCTGCGATACTGCCAAAATCAGGCGTAGGCATAAACGGAACGGTCGGAACATGGTTTGCCTTGGCTGCCGCGCCGTCCGGATAGATGTCAAGGGTGGAGATGCGAACAGCATCCCAACTACCATTATTCAATACGACGGTCAGGAGTGGCAAATTCTGGGCAGCCGCAACATGATGGCAAGCCATCGGGTTTGCGAACATGTAGCTGCCATCACCAACAACACAGGCTACCAGCCGATCGCGATTGGCAAGTTGAATGCCCAATGCGGCAGGCAAACCCCAGCCAAGTCCACCGGCTTGCGTATTTCCAAACCACTGATTTGGTTGATTGAGGTTATAGAGTGGAAGGGGACCTCCGCGTTCTCCCACAATCACGCCATCGCCGATCACATCCGATACGCATTTGGCAATCCAGGGCTTGTTAGCCAATCCAGCACTTCCCGCCTCAGCCTTGGCTACTATCCGTTCTCGGAATTGAAGATGTCGGGCTTCTATCTTCGACTGTCGTTGCGGATTGATATTTCCGGGAAGCACAGAACGCAGTGCTTTCAGTCCAGTGACTGCGTTGCATTGAATTGCCTGAGTAATCTTGTAGCCACGCACTGGGATGCGAGTAAACAATGGGTCTGGCCCTATGTGAATAACTTCTGCGTCAGACCTAGGACTGGCCTTGGATTCTATCCAGGCAACACTCGTGTCAACAACCAAAACCACATCCGCCTCAGGTAGGTGAGCTGCGATATTGCCTCCGACCCCATTAGCAAAATCAGTGGGGAGCACGTTGCGGGTCACAAAAACTTCGCTAATTGCAATGGAATTTTCGATCGCAATCGCCTGAAGCTCAGCGCTTAATTCCCCTGCTGCATCACCGCGAGAACAGATTATCAAGGGATTTTTGGCATTTGCCAGTTTTCGGGCAGCCAAGGCAATCGCTTCTGGATCTGGATGAATTGCCGAAGTGGAGACTTGGCCATTGCCGGTTGGTGCTTCCGTCAATTCGCACAATGGTTCGCGCGGTAACGACATATAGGCTGCGCCCTGCGGTTCCATTCGTGCTACCGCGCAGCCTCGATCTACTAGGCCGGAAGCATTTTCCGGGTACCGGAGTTCATAATCCCACTTTACCGATTCTCTCACCAGTGATGTCTGGTCGAACATCTCCTGGCCGTATTGTATTGGGGTATGACGACTACCCATCCGGTCGCCTTCAGTGAGGGGATTACGTCCGGAAATCATGAAGACCGGTATATCGTCAGCATGCGCATTCAAAAGGCCCATTACAGCATTTGCCAATCCGACGTTCACATGCACTGCTGCCGCTTGCATCTGTCCTGTTGCGAGAAAGTAACCATGCGCCATGGAAACCGCGATATTCTCATGGGGACACGGAACTGCCTGCGGGATCTCCTTAGATTCAACTGCCGCATAGGCTTCTATGATTGGCGCAAAATCGCTGCCCGGATTGATGAACAAATAATCTATCTCGTTCAATTTCAATGAACGAAGGATGGCTTCGCCTGCAGATATCCTTGTATCGGCTTGAACATGGGCGGGATTGTTCATTGATGCTCTCCAAATACACGCATTGTTACGGTCTGTGGAAGTGATGAGAACTCCAGACTATGCCGTCCGCCCTGTTCACCAACGCCGCTTGCACCGGCTCCAGTTAGCGGACTGAGCAGATCACGGATTTGCCACGAGTTAATCCAGGCATGGCCAGCGCGAATGCGTGGAGCGACCCGATGAGCACGATTTACGTTCTCAGTCCAGATACACGTGGCAAGTCCGTAGCTCGTATCATTGGCAAGCGTGATAGCCTCTTCTTCCTCATCAAATGGCGCGACATGCAGGACAGGACCAAACGCCTCTTGTTTTACGAATGGTGCATTCTCAGGAGAGCCAACTGCTATCGAAGGTTGGATGAAGGCGCCGTTGTCACGATCATCTTCAAATTCGGGGATTCCGCCACCCGCGACGAATGACCCTCCATTTTCTGGCACCGTATCAAGCAGTGCCTTGACCTTGTCCCGATGTGAATGACTGACCAGTGGTCCGATGCTAAATCCATTGTGGGACTTGTCTCCGATTACTATAGCGTTCGCAATATCGGCCATCCGATCGACGAACTCATCAAACCGGGTTCGATGTACATAGGCCCGTTCAGTACAAAAACAGATCTGTCCACAGTTGAAAAAGGCTGAGCGAGTCATGCCTTCCGCAACCCGGTCCATAACAGCATCTTCGAAGACCAGTGCTGCGTTCTTGCCGCCAAGCTCGAGAGAGACTTCCCGTAACCCATTTGCCGCAGACTTCATTATCGCGGTGCCGGTGCCGCTCTCACCTGTGAAGGTGATGGCGTCGACATTTGGATTTTCGGAAAGGTAGCCGCCAGCCGAATTGTGGCCAAAGCCGTGTATCAGCGAAAATGCGCCATCAGGGATATCTGACGCATCAATGACTTCAGCCAATATTGTTGCAGAGGAAGGCGTTTCTTCTGAGGGTTTCAGGATAGCCGCATTACCCATGATCAATGCGGGAGCTACTTTCATCGACGCCATAAGCAGCGGGACATTCCAGGGACAGATACAGGCAATTACCCCCTTAGGACGGCGTAGCGTGTACCACATGCCTTCAAAGCCGAGCTCACCCGAAAACTGCATTGAACGGTTCTCAAGCGTAAGTGCGGTGTCGGCGTAAGCCCGGAACAGACGCGCTGCACGCGCGCCGTCAAACGTACTGGCCTGCCAGTAGCTGCGCCCGGTGTCTGCAACGTCGGCCTCAACAAGGTCATCAACTCGGGCCAAGATTCGATCGGCAAAATCGTGAATGATGGCAACCCGTTGCTTCATGGGTAAGGCACCCCATTGGCCAGACCGGGACCCGACAGAAACTTCGCTACCTATCGCAACGGCTTCATCCACCATCTCCTTTGTAGCTTCGTGGACCGTCGCCAACAATGTGCCATCGAATGGACTTCTCTTTTCGAATCTTCGTTCGGTGCCGACCCAGCGACCAGCAATGTAGTTCTTGAGTTCCTTCATCACGCTAGCCTTTCCGGCCGAGGTCCAGGCTCTATCGCTTCGAGCATGGCTTGGCTCAATTTGAACATCATGTCTGACCTGATTTCTGAAGCTGAAGGATTATTCCAGAGATTGTTTGTTGCATCTGGATCGTCTTTCAGATCGTACAGCTCACCAAAATCTAACCCTTTATAGAAGGTTAGTCGGTAGTCATTGGTGATTAGATTTCTGATGTTGGGGCGTCGTTCAAATCCGGGATATACCTTGTTTTCCTCATGCTCGATGAGGACCAGATCGCGACCGGCAGGACCACCACTCAATTGGTCGAGGAAGGAACGTCCCTGCATCCCGTGATAGGTTGGAACCTGGCAGCGATCTAGGATCGTTGATGCGATGTCCACCGAAGCAGCAAGTCCATCAGCTTCGTTTACGGTTTCAATTTCCGGATCGACCCAGATAAAGGGAACCTGATTGACTGAATGATGTGAGTAAGGCCCTTTCAGCAGCAGTGAGAAAGCGCCCATGTAATCACCGTGATCGGCATTGAAGATAACTACTGTGTCATCAGCCTTGCCTGACTCTTCCAGTGCCTCGATGATTTCTCCGATAGCGTCATCGATCATGGAGATCATGCCGGCAGTAAGCGCCATTGCTTCCTTGATTTGACGATCCGGCGCCATGAATGCCTGCTGTTGATTCTTTGGCACAATGCCGGCGTCCATCAATCGTTTCCACTCAACAAGTTGAGGCGGCGGGTTCTTGTGCGCCTCATACGGAAGCGTCACTTCGAAATCGTCCGGATCATACATTTCCCAATACTTGCCCGGTGGCGTGAAAGGGTGGTGCGGATCGGGGAAGGAGACAAAAGCGAAGAACGGTTCGTCTGTTTCACCGCGGGCTCTTAGAAAGTTCTTTGCCTCTTCCTTGATATATGACGTGGGATACAATTCCTCCGGGATCGGCGTACGAAATGCCTGCGGACAACTGTAATTGTGAGGCAACTGGTTGGCGCGATCTCGGACATTAGCCCAATCGTTGGTCTTTCCGCGCAACCATTGCAGATAGTGGCCACCGCACTGATCCGAGTGACTCGTAACCATTCGGACATCATCAAATCCGTAATATGGCCGCGGAAACTCATGTAGTCTTGCGCTATCATAGTTTGAGGGTTGTTCGTTGTTGTAGTCTTCCTTGTCGGATTTGACCGCTTCAGGAAACTCCGGATTGGTTTCGGTAGTGTCTTCTTCGCGTACTACCGGACGATCGGTAAACGGTTGCAAATGGCTCTTTCCAATCGATGCCGTATGGTAGCCAGCACCACGCAATAGATCGACAAAGGTGTTGGCATTGGCCGGTAGCGGCAAGCCGTTGTGGCGGAGCCCGTTCACCGATGGATAGCGACCTGTGAATATCGCTCCCCGGTTTGGCATGCAGATAGGCGAGGTCACCCAAAAATTGGTGAATCTGGTTCCCCGTGACGCCAGCCTGTCAATATTGGGAGTGCGGACAATCTTGTGGCCAGCGCAACCCAGCCAGTCGGCCCGATGCTGATCTGTCATGATGTAGAGTATGTTTGGGCGACGCGTCATGCTGTAGCTCCTTCGCGAGCCAAGGCCCGATGCATGACAATCAGTCCGATTGCCAGTGCCAAGGCCGTTCCGCTGAACAGAATGTTTGGATGGATCAAAGCAAGTCCGGCTACAACGCGCAGGACTATTTCCCAGGGCTTCAGTCGCGCAGAATCGAAACGACTGGCAGCAGATGCGAGCATGTAAATCAACATACCCAGGCGCAATAGAAGGTATGCGAATGGGAGGAGGCTGAAGTCAGCACCCGCCTGCGGTACGATGAGCATTACCGGATTGAAAGCAAACAGAAACGGTATTGCGAAAATGACAATACCAATCCTCGTTGCCTGAACTGCCGTACTGATTGCTCCGCCACCCGAGATAGATGCTGCAGCAAAGGCTGCCATTGCGACGGGCGGTGTGATTGCAGAGGCGACACCGAAATAGAACACAAAGAAATGAGCTGCCAGATCGGTCAAGCCAAGCGATGTTAGCGAAGGTCCCAAAATTATTACGATAGTAAGATAGGCTGGTAGCGTTGGCATTCCCATGCCAAGTATCAACGCCGAGATAGCCGCAAATACCAAAGCAAACAGCAGATTGTCGCCAGCATTGCTGCTTATCACCTTGGCAAATTCCAAAGGTAAGCCGGTTGCTCCAAGGACGGCAATGATGATGCTAACGGTGCCGATTGCCATCAGCAGGCGCCCAAAGGTGACACCACCTCTGGCGAAACTTTCTGCTACACGAATTGGTTTTGCGCGCATTTCGGGGTTCAGGAAACTGAGAACCAGAAGACAGCTCAGTGCGATCATCGCGGAGCCTGCAGCTGAAAAACCGGCAATTAGTGCGATAACGACAATTGAAATCGGTACAATCACCAGGATTAAATTTATCCAATCCTGGGGTTCGATTGGATCGATTTCGGCCTCTTCGGCTGCCTCGACACCCAGTGAGCGAGCTTCAAACACAACTGTAGTGAACAGAGATACATAGTAGGCCAAAGCCGGAATGATCGCCGCGATGATTATTGCCAGATAGTCAACGGATATAAAATCGGCCATCACCAGTGCGGCCGCACCCATGATTGGCGGCATGATTTGTCCGCCTGTTGAGGCCGTGGCTTCTACCCCGCCGGCAAATGCTGGAGAAAATCCGCGTTTCTTGATCATCGGGATGGTGATGACGCCGGTGCCGACCACGTTCGCGACGGCCGATCCGGATACGGTACCAAAGAGGGAGGATGCCATGATGGCAGCATGTGCTGGACCTCCTCGAAACCGGCGCATGGCGTGAAAGCTCAGTTTGATCATTGAGCTACCACCACCAGTGCCTTCGAGAACGGCACCCATGATTATGAAAGGAAATACGGTGTTGATGAGGATTGCCAGGATATTCCCCATAACGCCATCACCGGTGTTGTACCAGAGTTCGGCCGGTGTATCCTGGACGAAATCCATCCCTGCGTGCCCGAGGATTCCCGGAAGATGTTGGCCAAAAAAGAAGTAGAAAATTGCGAGTGTGCCGACACTAGCCAGCGGCAAACCCCAAATACGCCAGCAGAAATAAAGAATGATTGAACAGGCGACTATCGTCATCCATGCGTGGAATTCATCAAAAAAGAAAAGCCCTTCTTCTTCAATTTCCGTTACTGCGACGTTGAAGGACCAAAGTGCATAGAGTCCGATGGCAACCAGCGTGACATTAAATGCGGAGACTACCAATCTATCTTTGGCGAAGTTCGAAACTGTAAGCAGTGAAATTACCAAACCTATGGCAAAAACGATTGGGTGAAGATCCACTGCCGGAATTACGCCGAGCGAGGGCAGCGGGCCAAAATCCGGGACGGCGTTTAGAAATCCGAGACAGGCAAATGCAAAGCCAATCAGCAGTAGAATGTTGTCCTGCAATGAACGTGCGGATGTCGTCGCGGCAGACATGGGTGCCTCTCCTTGAGCGGTGATCCAGTTTATTTAGAATGGGGAAGGCGGAGCGATATGGTCCGCCCTCCAGATATTGTGATTATGGACGCAACTGATCAGGAATGGTGATGCCCATTTCCTCGTAATATCGGATTGCGCCCGGATGCAGCGGAGCACTCAACGAAACAAACGCGTTTTCAAGCGTAAGCGGTTTTAAGCCGGCGTTGACCGAATGAGCATCGTCCAGATTTTCGAACATGGCTTTAGTCAAATCATATGCGGTGTCGTCGCTCATATCCTTGTTCACGCTGACAAACATCACGTAAGCTGAAGCCAGGAGGTCTTGATCGTTATTGGCTTGGTTGGAGTAGGTGCCGGCCGGCATCGTGTCGGCTGCATAGCCCGGAGTTTGCAGATATTTCTCCCAGGCAGGCGTTCCAATCAAACTTTCCGGGATACCGAGAATGTTGAACTTATTTGCTGCCCCAAATTGGTCTATGGCTGCAGAGCCAATAGTGCCGGAACGCATAAACACGTCGAACTTGCCGTCTTCGAACGCCTGGTTTGCCGCAGACCATGCCAGTTTTATGGCTTCATAATCCTCATCGGGCTTCATACCCGTAACGGTTTCAATAAGGCCTATGGTTTGGGCGGAAAATGATCCAGCCGGCGGGCCAACAAATATCCGCTTTCCACGAAGATCATCCCAACCTTCAATGCCGCTATCAGCATAAGTCAGAGCGTGCACATGTCCCCCGAGAAACGCAAATAGCGAGCGGATATCTGCTGATGCTGTGACGGCTTTGTCTCCCAGTTTCTTATAGGGCCCTTTCCCCAATGTCATTTTGTGAAAGGCCCCTGCAGGCGTAGAAGCTAGGTCGATCGCGCCAGTTGCAACCTTTAGAGCTGAACGTGTCAGAGTCTGGTCAACATTGACGCGCACCTCATGATCATCAGCCGAGTATTTTGAAAGAAGTTGCGGTACTAGCGCAGACAAGCCAGCAGCAGAGCCACCTTCTGCCTTTAGTGTTTCAGCGAGTACTGGTGAAGCAACCGGCGTAACGGCAAGAATTGCTCCAAAAATGAATGTGCGAAAGTGGTTCATGTGTCTCCTCCTTTGAAATGCGCGTGGCATTGATCAGCAAGGTAGCCGTCCAAAAGCCATAGGAAAAATCAAAAGAAAGGTATAAGGTATGCATATTCGTATAGGAGGAGGTTGCGATGCTGGATGCAAAACATCTTCTTTGGTTGGCAGAGATTGTTGATCTGGGTTCCATGAGCCGTGCTGCTACAAAGCTGCATGTCACACAGCCAACGTTAACCCGCGCCGTCCAAGTCATCGAAGATCATGTGGGTGCGGTTGTGCTCGAACGAGAGGCACGTGGCGTACGGCCAACCAATATTGGTGGACGACTTGTAGAGATCGGCAGAAAGATTGCTGAAAACCGGACCCATGCGGAAGATGTTGTCGATCTTTGGAAAGACGGCTTGGAGCGCGAGCTTCAAATCGGTGTAGGCCCGATGCTGGCCACGTCAATTATGGGAGGGTTTTTTGTAGAGACGATCAAAGATCCCCCACCTTACGCCCTCCGCGTTGTGTCAGCTACGGTCTCACGACTGATCGAACGTCTGAACAATGAGGAGCTGGATCTGGTGTTGGCGCCAGAACAAATGCACTTGTATCAGGACGATCTTGTGCAATCGTTGATGATGGAAGATGAGTTGGCAATTTTTGCCGGAGAACAGAATCCGTTGGCCGGTTCTTCTAGCCCGGTCTCAATAAAGGAACTTGAAAACAGTACCTGGGTAACGGTTGGAGCCTTGTCCGCAATTTACGGATCAAACAAAGAAGTGCTGGCTCAACTTGGTCTATTCAGTGTGCCAATCAAGATTGCGTTCACCGGCGACATAAACATGGTTTTGGAGATACTGGCGAAGACAAACGCGCTCTGCATATTACCACATAGACTGACTATGATGTCTGATGTTGCGCGAGGCTTGGTGTCGATAAACGTGGAAGGAAACCTCCCAAAACGAAATATTGCCTTTTGGACACGACGTGTAGATCGTGATCGCCCGGATCTGGTCAATTTCAAGAAGCGGCTTACTTCCTATCTCGAAGAAGTGGTTCGTTCCAAATTGCACGAAAATTAGAATCGAACTCAAGGCGTGCTAATGGTTGGTAGGCAACGATCCAGGTTCGCTACCCATGAACTTGAGATGCATATAGAGTGATCTTGTTGGTGCGGACTATGGCTACATTTGCTCAATTCAGACCATCGTGAATAGTTCGCACTTCCGGAATGCAGGCAAAGCAGTTGAGGGATCAATTGCGTCTCTTAATTTTATGCCTGGAGACTGTAGCTCGATTAAGCCGCTTGAGCTGATCAGGTCATAGTATGAACAGTTCAATTGTTTTGCTTGGCTCTTTGATCAAGTGCCGCCAGAACCGATTGATAGGCTGGTTCGATCCAGTCAGAATTCCAGAACCATAACCAAAGGCCGCGATCAGTTTCCTGTTGAACAACCCGAGTGCCTCCCTCGACCGGTTCCAGAAGCCATTGATGGTCAAAGGTCAGCAGCCCCGGCATACCACCGGATTGTCTGAGTTCTCGATTTTCTGTCAGCGTTTGGACGGTCGCTTGCATTTCCACGATTGAACCATCGGGAAACCGAACTGAGTTTTTCACTGCTTCGTTTTCTCTATATTTTCCGTCGATTCCGACAAACACAGGGTTCCATTCAGAATAGCTTTCGGTATCAACCAGAATTGCCCAGATCGCTTCCGGTGGTGCGGCAATAATAGTTTCAACATGGAAGCTTTTCTTGGTGAACAGTGCAGCTGCTGCCACAATAAGCAGCAGAGGCAGAACGCCCCATTTCAAAACTGTCCAAATCATATCCTTTGTCCTCAGTTGCCTTCGAGCGTGTGGCGGTAACACGCTTCCAGTATGGGCATTTGTTGTTCAGCGATTTTCCCTACTGACAACATGAGTGAGATATCTTTTTGTGCCATCGGATGTGGGGTGGTCGACGTGGGTGGCATCGGGATGTTTTCTGAGACGAAGCTGCGTCCTGTGGATTGATTCAGTACCGATAGGAAATGGTCAAAGTCGACACCTTGTGAACGAATAGTCTCCCGGATTTCCAGCAAGAGACCCATGGTCGCAATGACCATGGCATTGTTACCAAGCTTCACGACCTGTCCTGCACCTACTGAGCCGCAATGATAAATTGTTCCAAGGATTTCGAGTGCCGGTCGACAAGCCTCAATGTCTTTTGCTTCGCCACCTATCATTAACGAGAGAGTTCCGGCTGCTGAACCTTGTGGCATACCACTAAGCGGGCAGTCGAGTATCGAGACTTTCTTTGCCGCTGACTCTTTGGCTAGTTTACGGCAATATTCAGGTGAGACCGTACTCATCAGCAGAACTTTCGAGCCCCACTTGAGGGTTGATAACGCCCCGTTCTCACCCTTGAGAATGGTGTCAATCTGCTCGTCGTCCCAAACCACCAGCATCAGGATATCCGCCGCTGCGCCAACCTCAGCCGGGCTCGCTGCTTCCTTAATACCAAACGGCAGAAGCGCCTCCAGCGGTTCACGGTTCCGATTAACGCTGCTGGTTACCGAAAATCCTGCTTCCAGGAGTCGTTTCGCCATTGGCGCACCCATGGCACCCAGACCGATAAATCCAATTTTTGGTTTGGTCATTGTTTTTCACTCACAAATATTTGCCGAACCATTCCAGAATTTTTCCCGGATTTTTGCCGATCCAGTCATAGGCGACGATGCGGTTTTGGTTGGCGTTCTTCCTTTCGGGAATTTCGATCCAGACCATCTCCTTTTCAACGTTCAGATTGTCAAATACCCGATTGACGAACGTTTCGTTCAAGTATCCATCGTTGCGGTTTTGGATGATCATAGTGGGCACGTTCACATCGTTCACGTGCGGGAACCAACTAGCCTGATCCAGGTCGAGTCCCGTGCGTTTTTTCATCACGCTACGAACGCGATTGCGGATAAATTTAGGTAGCCCCATGGCTTTGACAAACGTCGGATAGTCCATCGGCTGGATCGAAACCATGGCTTTAATTTGTGAGTATTTGCGCAACCCATCTTCGCGTCCGAAGGCTTCGATGGACGCGCCTTGCCCCATGCAAATACTGAATAGACCGATTGATGCGTCTTTGTAGACTGGGTGATGTGCAATGAAGTCCACCGCTGCGATCACGTCTTTAGCCTCATGCGTGCCCCATGTGATCCAAGCTGGGTCATTTATATCGCTAGTGCCATGTCCTCTGAAATCGTACATGAGCACTGTATAACCGGCATCATGCAGATATTTGGCCTGATTTAGGAAGTGGATGTCCTCGTCATAGCCCTTGATCCATTTCCTTCCTTCATTGGTGTATCCGGCGCGGCAGCATGCCGTTCCGAAATGGCTTTGAATGATGACTTTGTTGCTTGCACCTGGAATGAGCCACCCACGTAGCGTCACACCATCGCTTGCTTTGAACTCAACATCTTCAAAGTCGAGGCCGTAATTGGAGGGGCTATCAAACAGCGGGGCCTGCCCTGGTTTGAACAGCATGTTTGAGACCATTGTACCTAACATTGAACTTACTCCGGAATTGGGTCGGTAATCTTATTTTGTAGACTCACGAACCGGGCGATCCCCTCGCGTGAGGTGAATAGACACACACCATCTTTGAACTCATAGGTGTCTCGGTATTCGGCTACGCCGGTGACGCCGAATTCATGGGCCATGTCTGCCCCAATTGGATGGATGTAGAATTCGACATAGCTTGTGCCTGCCGCCGTCGTGTCTGAGGTCGGCTTAACCCGATGATTCGTGATCAGATGCAGAAACCGGAACTGATCTCGTCCCTGCTTATAGCGAGCAGCGATTTGCTCAGGGCTACTGTGGGTTTCCATTTGCATCTGCATATTGCTGAGGGTCAGTGTTGCTCCTTCTGCAAACAGCGAAGCAAACTTTCTGGCGGTGATGTCGAGGTCTTCGTCGGGATGATCGAGATGCCAAGTGTAGTCATTACCGAGTTGCTGACAGGCGACGATCATATCGGTAGTGCCGGCCAAGGCTGGGGTGGCCATCAAGGCAAATAACGGCGCAAGCAATCGCTTCATGAGACATTTCCTTAAAAAAGATGTCAAGTTGACATTTACTGTTTATCTGTCAACTATTGACAGTTAATAATGAACTGTCAATATGTCAACAATGAAAAATCGAGACAAAAATATTCTGGACGCAGCGCTGCGGGTGTTTTCGCGCTATGGTGTCAAACGGAGCAGCATGAGTGATGTCGCCGGGGAAGCTGGCATCTCAAGGCAAACACTCTACAAATCATTCAACAGCAAGGACGAAATCTTGCGGGCTCATATTCTCGCATTTGCGGATGATGCGGTCGAAAAGATGGAGGCGGGCTTAGCCAAGGTTGAAGGCTTGGGCCCACAACTTGATTTGATCTTCGAAAATATGACCGTTGCCGGTTTTGAGATGGTTCGAACCACTCCGAACGCTCAGGATTTTGAAGAAGGGTTTGAAAAGGGCTCGCGAGAGGCCCTGGAAGCCAACGCAAAGCGGTTTCAAGCGGTGATTGCATCGGTGCTTCTACCCTATGCTTCTGAGCTTACAAAGGCCGGATTGTCACCTGAAATACTAGCGGAATACACTCAGCGTTCCGCGCGAGCAGCCAAAGGTTATGCAAAAGATCGAAAACACCTAATGCAGCAACTCAACACCCTCAAGCAGCTGTGCTTGGAAGCCACAAAATCCTAAGGGAATAACCTGCCAACAAGCTTGAAAGTTAGAAAGCAGACGTTCGCAGCACAGCGTCGAGTGTCCGACAGGGGTTCATGTTACTCTTTGCGAAGTTTCGGTTGATGTCCGGTCCTGGCACAAAGCGGACATTGCTGATCTGCGGCCTGTATGTCCATTTTTGGCCCAAAGCGGACATTTTGGTTTGTGTTGGTGCGCTACATTTCGATTGGTGTTTTTCCAATCCATTGGTCTCATGGTGTTGGCGGCTTGCCAAACCCGTGACCGGATGTAAGGTCTCCAGATAGGGGGAGAATGGTTTGTCATGTTCAACCGGATAAGCGCCAGGCAGCTTCGGGCATACCGAGCCCTCGTTCAGACCGGGAGCGTTACGCGGGCTGCCGAAACACTCAACCTTTCGCAGCCAACAATAAGCCGGCAAATTTCAATGCTTGAGGAATCACTTGGTTTCAGGCTTTTCGAAAGGCTCGGAAACAATCGCCTAGTTCCGTCCGAACTGGGCGAACGGTTCTATCGCGAGGTCGAAGGCACATTGCAGGGGCTCGAAGAGCTCAACTGGATTGCGCGTGGTATTTCAACGAGTCAGCGCGAGAGGATACGGGTAACCGCAACGCCGCCCGTTCTGAATTCCGATTTTTTCATCGCTGCTGTCAATCAATTCACGCGGGATCATCCTGATGTGGAGCTACGAATTCAGTGGGACCTGAGGACGCAGATCGAGGCGGCCGTTGTCGGACGGCGCTCTGATATTGGAGTAAGCGCCGGCCCTTCTGAACATCCTGCACTGGTCGACACTGAGCTTCTACTTATCAATGCTGCATTGGCCGTGCCGGTTTCGCATCCGCTGGCGAATAAGAAAGACGCAACGGTCGACGATGTCCCACCGCGCGAACTGTTGCTGGACCAAGGGCGGCCAATCCTTCCGCACATGGTGCATGCCGGTACAGGCTGGCCCGCTTCGGAGCCTGGACCTCTGGATGTCCAAATGTCTTTGACAGCAATGCGATTGGTTTCGACCGGGAATCGCGTAGTCATTTGTGAACCCTTGAGTTGCGATTGGTTCGCAGGGACAGTCGCATTTGTGCCCTATCGTCCCGCAATAGATATCTACTACGGATGCTTTCAATTGCGGGATCGTTCCGCCTCGGATGCACAACGCGCTTTCGTTAAGCAGTTGGTCACGAGTGCGAATGAATGGCAGACAAAACATGCCCAGTTCCGAGTATAGCGATATATTCGTTTTTCGAATACCAAAGCTTAAAATAATCAATACAAAAATAGCAAAACATCACTTAGACTCCTGGATTATCAAAGATGACGTGCTGACTTTGGGAGAAGCAGCGCTGGATAATTATCGAGGGAGGATACGAGATGATTGCCAAACTGAAATCTATGGCCTTAGGCGCTGGCTTGGCGATTGTCGCCACGATCGCGTTGGCCGATGACTATCCAAGCAAACCGATCAATGTGATCATCCCATTCCCTGCGGGAAGCAATCTGGACATAATCACACGTATCCCGAACGAAGCACTATCGAAGGAACTCGGTGTTCCGGTGAACTCAATCAACGTCCCGGGCGGCGGCACTGTTCCGGCAGTTATGAAATTCCTGGACGAGGACGCCGATGGATACACGTTGCTGCGATGGGTTGCGCCGACATTGGTTACGAATCCGATTATGAGGGATATTCCCTATGATCCGCGTGAGTCTATTGTTCCGATATTCCATGATGCGACAAATTCAAATGTGCTTTACGTAAAAGGTGACTCGAAATACGAGACTTTCGAGCAGTTCATGGAGGCGGCAAAGACCGAGGAACTCTTGATCGGCATAAATGCCATCGGCGCTCCGCCGCATATGTCGGTCGCACAATTGAACACGCTCTTTGATGTGAACCTGCAGGTGTTGGCACAGAAATCGATCCCAAACTCCATGGCCGGTTTGATCGGCGGGCAGACTGCCGGAGCGATCGGTCAACTCAAGCAGCAGGCGGCCTATGGAGACGAGATTCGTGCGCTTGCAATCCTTGACCGGCGATTACCGCATTTTGAGCGGTACCTTCCAGGCGTGAAAACGGCAGAGGAAATCACCGGCAAGCCGTCTGATAGCTGGATAAATGGCGGCTATGCGGTGAAGGCCGGCACACCACCTGAGATCATGGCGAAGCTGATCGCCGCAGCCGAAAAGATCATGAACAACGATGCCTACCGTGCCTCGGTCGAAAAATACACCATTCCGACATGGGTAGGTGGCGTCGATGAGACGAAGGCATTGGTTGAAGAGGGCTGGGCGCTCTATGAACCGATCATCACTGAACTTGGTTTGGCCAAACAGTGATGCCTCCAAGCGGGATGCGTTTCCTTGACATGACGCATCCCGCATTTTTTCTCAACCATCATTTGGCGAACTAAAATGACGATACGCATTGCCAATATATGTTTTGCTGTTCTGCTGTTTGCGACCGCCGCAGTCATGATCTGGATCGCCGCCGGGTTCGACACAGCGGCAAGTGTCGGATCAACGATGCTCGATTCCAATGTCTTCCCAATTGCATTGATGGCAATCGTTTTGGTCGGGTGCTTCGCTTTAATCCTCCGGGGCATCGCTTCATCGGAGAATACCGCACTCTTCGACAACGCTGCGTCCGCGCTCCGGGTAATTGGATTTGCAATGCTGCTCGTCGTTTCGGTCTATGCTTGGCAGTCCGCAGGTTTTTTCATTATGTCGGCTGCGTTTGGCTTGGTTTGCGCTGCGCTTCTGACGGTGCGGACCTGGTGGATCTACATCGTCGCCGTTCTCTTTGGTCCCCTGGCCGGGCTGGTCTTCGCGGCTGGTCTCGGCGTGCAGCTGTAGGGACACGTTATGCTGGGCGACCTTCTCACAGGCATTGGACATCTAATCGATCCGATAAGCATTTTGTTGCTTATTGCGGGCATCGTTCTGGGGCTGGTGATCGGCATACTACCGGGCCTGGGGCCCCCGATCGCTATCGCCATCGCGCTGCCCTTCACGTTCTACATGGATATCGTGCCGTCATTGATTCTTTTGCTGGCAATCTATTCTGCAGCAACCTATGGCGGATCGATTTCGGCGATAGCACTGGGCATACCCGGTACCGGATCGGCCATGGCGACAGTTTTGGACGGGAACAAGATGTTCAAGGCGGGCCGCGGTGGTGAAGCGCTTGGACTGTCGCTCACATCCTCGATGATCGGCGGACTTTTCAGTGCCGTGGCTTTAGCGATACTGGCGCCACTGCTCGCGAGTATTGCGGTGCAGTTCGGCCCGCGCGAGTATCTGGCGATATCCATATTCGGGCTGCTTGTGGTGGTTCGGGTGGCTGGCGACGACCTGGTGAAAGGGATAATTGCAGCTGCCATCGGGCTGTTCCTGACGACCTGGGGTATCGATCCGGTAAACGGCACAACGCGGTACCTGTTCGGCAGCTACAAGCTTTATGAGGGCATGCCCTTTGTGCCATTTCTATTGGGGGTCTTCGCCGTCTCCGAGATGTTCATTCAGGCCGAGCACAATCTCCGCGCCACGAAGTTCGACACCGAAAGTCTGCGTGCTCGATTGCCATCCTTTCCGGTTCTAAACCGGTTGAAGGGGCTCATTTTGCGTTCGTCCATTATTGGGACTGTTATTGGTGTGATCCCTGGAGAGGGCGCTGCGGTTGGTGCGTTCTTCAGCTATTCCGAGGCCAAGCGTCGATCAAAGACGCCTGAGAAGTTCGGCACAGGTATCCCCGAAGGAATTGTTGCCCCGGAAACCGCCAACAACGCCACTATAGGCGGGGCACTGGTACCGACCCTGACGCTCGGGGTGCCAGGCAGCCCGGCGGCTGCGGTGTTGCTGGGTGCATTCCTGATTCAAGGATTGGTGCCCGGACCGAAGCTTTTCTCCGATCGCCCGGATCTGATGTACGCGATCTTTGTGAGCCTGTTTGTGATCAACATTCTGATGATCTTTATCGGACTCGTCACCATTCGTTTCGCGGCGATGATTGTGGCGATCCCGGCGCAGATCGTAATCCCGTCAGTGTTGATTCTCTGTTTTCTTGGCACTTACAGCGTGACTGGTGACCTTTTCGGCATCCAGGTGATGATCATGGCGGGGATATTCGGTTACGTATTCCGTAAGCTGGGGTTCCCGGTCGCGCCGCTCGCGATCGGCTTCGTGCTGGGTGAGATTCTTGAAACAGCCCTGCGCCAGTCCTTTGTCGTCTCTCGCGGCAGCGTCATCGATGTTTTCAACTCGCCGATCGCGCTGACGATATATGGCATCCTGATCGCTTCCATCATTTGGGAACCTGTCACAAAGCTTCTTTTCAAAGGAAAGGTCAAGAAATGAGCGACCGGCCAAACGTCCTGTGCATATATGTGGATCAGATGCGGGCGGATGCTATGTCCTGCGCCGACAACCCTGATGTAAAAACACCATATCTTGACCGGATTGCAGGCGAAGGACTGCACTTCACGAACGCGTTTGTGTCGACGCCGCTCTGTTCACCGTTCCGCGGTTCGCTGCTGACCGGCAAATATTCACACAGTCACGGAGTGTTTGGGAACAACCTGCAGATCAACCTGGATCAGGAATTTCTGGCACAAGCGTATAAGGACGCCGGTTATCGGACGGGCTATTTTGGCAAATGGCACCTCGGGGGTAGTCACAAACCGGGCTTCGTGCCACCTGGCAAAGCACGCTGTGGATTTGACCACTTTGTCGGTTTCAATCGCGGCCACCGTTACCTCAAGGGCATCTATTACAAGGACACACCCCAGCCTTATCATTGCCCGAGGTTCGAACCGGACTTCCAGACAGATCAGTTGATCGACTTCCTGGGTGACTGTCACGCAGAGAAAAGTCCCTTTTTTGTCATGCACTGCATTGGAACACCGCATTTCCCAAATGACATGCCCGACTATTGGCGCAGTATGTACAACCCAGCACAGATTAATTTACCCCCTGGCGTACCGAACTCCGACCTGCAGGCCAAGGTTCAACGCTGGAAGTTAGAAATGGACCAGAATGGTGACGAGAACGGCCTGAACTGGAGCAAGGTGGGTGATTGTACCAAGGGTATTTGGGAGACCGAGACCGAAGAAGAAATTCGCGGCTTCATCGCCGAGTATTACGCCTTGGTGTCTAATATAGATCACAATGTTGGTCGGATATTGCATTGGCTCGATCATGCCCAATTGGCCGACGACACCATTGTGATATTTCTGAGCGACCATGGCGATATGCACGGACAGAAGGGCCATTTCTGCGGCATAAAACGCTCGCCTTATCGTGAATCCATGCAGGTGCCGTTCCTTGTGCGTTATCCACGGCGATTTACTAAGGCTCGCAAGATCGATGCACTATACGATGTGTCGATCGATACGATGCCGACGCTTCTTTCAATGTGTGGTCTGCCAATTCCTGAGGAGGTGCAGGGCATAGACCAGCTGGCGGTCTTTGATGGACAGAAAGCTTCGATGCGTGATGCGGTTTTCTACGAACTGTTGTCGCAGACCGGCGGAGGAGAACCGGCCGACTATGTTCGAGTTCCAGAGCGCGGGATACGCACAAAGGACTGGATGTATTGCCGCAAGCCGGAGCGGAGGAAGTATCTTTTCAATTTGAGTACCGATCCGGGAGAGATTAACAATCTCGCCGATGACGCTGCTTATGAGGAGGTAATGAGCACCTTTGACGACCGTATCAAGGCACACATGGTGGCAACCGGCGATGATTGGGGACTGCAGGTCCGGTTCCCCTATCCCGATATGCAGAATGTCGGTGACATAACCGAGTATCTCGACAACGTTGTGTTGCCAAACGCAATCGTCGAACCATGAGCAAGCCCAACATCCTCTGCATCTATATTGACCAGCTTCGCGAAGATGCACTTGGTTGCACGGGAAATCCCCTGATCCGTACGCCGAATATCGACCGGCTGGCGAATGAGGGCGTGCGGTTTTCAGAAGCCTACGTCTCTACACCGTTGTGTACGCCGTTCCGGGGTTCCTTTCTGACGGGCAAGTACGCACATGCGGCAGGCGTGCATGCCAACCATTTCCCAATCAGGACCAATCAGAAATTCCTGCCACACTACCTGGCTGAAGCCGGTTACAACACAGGCTATATTGGCAAATGGCATTTGTACGGCGGCCCAAAACCAGGTTTCGTCCCTCCAGGCCCCGATCGTTGTGGATTTGAGACCTTTGTCGGATTTAATCGGGGGCATGAATATGACCGTTCCATCTTCTATTTTGACGACGGTCAACCCTATCATTGCCCCAGGCACGAGCCAGATTTCCAGACAGACCAGGCAATTGATTTCATGAGCCGTGCATTGGACGACGATGACAGGCCGTTCTTTACCTATCTTTGCCTCGGACCGCCGCATCATCCGATGAAAATACCCGATCACTGGAAACACCTGTATAAGCCCGGGGAAGTGCTGCTTCCAAAAGGCGTGCCGGACCCGGAACTTCAAAAAAAGGTGCAGGGCGAGATAATTGCGCGGGATTTTGGTGGTGATCCGACGAATGCCGATCACAGCCATATTGACTACCGGAAAGTACCAAGCGGAGAGCCTGAAACGGAGGACGAAATCCGCAAATATATTGCCGAATACTATGGCATGATTGCTAATGTGGACTGGAATGTCGGCCGCATTCTCGATTGGCTGGACGCGCGTGGTATAGCTGACAATACTTGCATCCTGGTCTTCTCTGATCACGGCGATATGCTAGGGCAACATGGCTATTATTGCGGCAACAAGCGGGTCGCCTATCGAGGTTCCATGCATGTTCCGGTATTGGTTCGCTATCCCGGTCAACTGCCGGCGGGTCGGGTGTCTGATGCATTGATAGACCTGTCCGTCGATTCCTTACCCACACTCCTGGAGATTGCCGGCATCGCGGCACCCCCTGGCATACACGGCAAGAGCTTCCTGGCGCAGGCTAGGGGTTCAGGCATCGACACTCACGACGCGATTTACTATCAACTCATGTTGCAGAAAGGCGGGCTGGAGGGCGACGTGCATCCAGTTGCCCTAAGGGGCTGTCGGGACAGGAATTGGCTTTATGTTCGGTCGAAGGACGGGCCTCGCATGTTGTTCGACCTTAAGGCTGATCCAGATGAGGAAGTAAATCTCATTAGCGATCCATCCTATGCAGAACAATTGGCGAGTCTGGACAATTGGGTTTTGGCGCGGATGAAGGAAACCAGCGATGACTGGGATCAGGAGCATGAATTCCCACCGCCAGACTTTGTTACCCATAAGGACGCCGCCAGGCTCCACGGTCAGACGTTGAAACAAGCAAGGATCCTGACTGCGCCGGGATCATTACAACCAGGGCAATAATGGAATCTCGCAATCCCCTTCAGGATTAGACGAGGGACCATGTTTTGAGAGGGGCGGAAGATGGCAATCTGTAGCAACTACACGGATCGCTAAAAACAACACTTTATCTGATCTGTTCCGGACGAAAATTGCTGGGCATTCTATTACGCAGGTATTAGCGGCACCATCATGCGCCTAGAGGGATTATATGTTGACATCTTTCGTAGTCCGACAGGAACTGTGGCAGTCTTTGGATGTCCGCTTTTGGCACATTTCAGACCTCGTCGTGGTGTCGCGGCTGGAATAAGCTGACTAACGTTGAATTTCTGCTTTTGTGAAATTGAGTGCCTGTTTTCGCAGCTGCAGCGAACGTCTATTTCCCCCCATTACCTGACTTTCGCTGATGCGCCATTGGCCGGCGGGAGTTGGCACATTGGATCATGATTCGGGAGATCCTGTTTCCCTCTTGGTATGGTATATTCCGACCATTACGCGGACCTCGCAACTAGCCAGTAACTCTCGAAATTTCACTGGACTTCTAAGGCAAAGGAAGCATTGCTGACATAATCTTCAGCCCGGCATTACGGGCTTTGCTCAGTGACAGGGGCAGATCGCCGCCTGTCCTGAACAATAGGAGACGACAAATGCCAAATTTAAATAGCCTTACTATCGAGAAGACCTGCGATGGAAACGCCAGTAAACCAGCCAGGACAAGGCCGGCCAGAACGACCAAATCAGACAAACTTCTCAAGCTACTCCGATCAAAGCGTGGCGTGACCATAGAACAATTACAAGAGACAAGTGGCTGGCAGGCGCATTCGGTTCGCAGCTTTCTGTCGGGGACTGTCAGGAAGAAACTCGGCCATGAACTGACTAGCAAGACGGACAACAAAGGCTTACGCCGTTACCAGCTTGTTGAAGCCTGATCGATGGCGTCGCGAAGCAAGTCAAAACTAATTGACATTAAAGATATCTCCGTGCTGGAGACGCTTGGCAGGTTCGAGTTGGTTAATGGCTGGATCAGAATGCATGGGCGCACACCGCCCAAGCATCTTTCTGCGATATTTCTGCGGCGGGCGCTGGCCTATGAACTTCAATGCAAACAAGCGGGCGGGCATTCTCCGTCAGTTCGAAGGGCGCTTAGGACTGCTCTGAAACCGGATGGTAGCGAAACCGCTGCACCATCAACAGCACCCATCTTGTCGCCGGGCACCCAGCTTGTTCGCGAATGGAATGGTCGAAGCTACCGGGTAGAAGTGGCAAAGGACGGATTCCTGTTTGACGGTAAATCCTACCGTTCGCTCAGTGCTATTGCCAATAAGATCACGGGTACGAATTGGTCGGGACCGCGTTTCTTTGGTCTGGCGAAACGATCGGGTTAGGATTCTCAATGATGAAGAAGATCCGCTGCGCCATCTATACACGCAAATCCTCCGAAGAGGGTCTGGAGCAAGACTTCAACTCGCTTGATGCACAGCGTGAAGCCTGTGCATCTTACATTGCCAGTCAGAAGCATGAAGGCTGGGTATTGCATGCAAAGCACTATGATGATGGCGGTATATCTGGTGGCCATCTGGAACGCCCTGCCCTGCACCGATTACTAGCTGATGTAGATGATGGCGCAGTTGATCAGATCGTTGTCTACAAGATTGATCGATTGACGCGATCGCTGGCCGATTTTGCCAGGCTGGTCGATCGCCTTGAATCAGCGGGTGCCTCCTTCGTCTCTGTAACGCAATCCTTCAACACAGCAACCAGCATGGGACGTCTGACCTTGAATGTCCTGCTCTCCTTTGCCCAGTTTGAACGCGAAGTGACGGCAGAACGCATAAGAGACAAGATCGCTGCCTCAAAGCAAAAGGGCATGTGGATGGGTGGCAACATTCCGCTTGGCTATGACATCGCCGGTCGAACGCTGACCATCAATGCGATTGAAGCTGCAACCGTCCGAACCTTGTTTGATCTCTACGAGAAACACGGAACCATCCGTGCAGTTGTCGTTGAAGCTGAACAAATGGGATTACGCTCCAAGGTCCGAACATCACCAAGTGGAAAGACTACAGGTGGCAGGCTGTTCGATCGCGGTCATGTTCATTACCTCCTGACCAATCCTGTCTATGCCGGCAAGATCAGACATAAAAACCAAACTCATGATGGGTTACATCCTGCCATTATTGAACCGGACCGGTGGCAATCAGTTCAGGACCGGTTGATGGCGCAGGCATCGCGCGGCAGGCAGAACCAAAAAAACGGTTCCAATATATCCCTGCTTGCTGGAAAGCTAAGAGATGAAACCGGCGATCGTCTTACGCCAAGCCATACCAGCAAGCATGGACAACGCTACCGCTATTATGTCTCGCATCGACTGATCAAGCATTCAGGAGAAGCACATCAAGATGGTTGGCGGCTTCCAGCCAGGCCGCTGGAGGACCGAATTGCAAAAGCTGTCCTGGATCATCTGGAAGGAAAGGCTGTCGGCGATCTATTGCTTGAAGCAAATGCCGACAAAATCGCAAGACTACAGAAGACGATTGGCAGCATGACGGCAGGCAATGAAACCAAGTCACGCCTCTTGTCGCTGATCAAAGAAGTCAGGCTGGAACCCGGATCCGCATCGATCACCTTGGACGCGCACAAGACAGGCAAGGCACTTAACGTAGATCCGGCGCGCATCAATCCGGAAACTCTACAGTTCTCTTGCCCATTCCAGACCAGAAAACGTGGCGTGGAAACAAGGCTCATCCTTGGTAAGGAAAATCAATCCGTTGACCCAGTCCTTATCCGCAATATTGCCAGAGCCCATCATTGGTATGAGGCAATCAAATCAGGTCTCTCCTATGAAGAGATCGCGAAACGAGACCGGGTATCAAAACACCGGGTCATGCAGACCATCCATCTGGCATTCCTGTCGCCGCAAATCGTCAAGAACATCCTGCAAGGTAATCAACCGACAGACCTGACTACGAAGAAACTTCTGTGCAACCCACTCCCCTCATGCTGGAAAGCACAAGATCAACAGCTGAAGGCGCTTTAAGGAGGGATCGCTGTCGCCACTTGGCGGGATCGATCACCCAATCACGCATCAGCGCATGCCAAACCCCAGTCCCCAAAATGCCGAACCGAGACAAAGCCGTATATGAGGCAAATTCATGGTGCAGACGCGGTCTCAGTATTGATACCCCGGCCACAACCCATTGAAACCACGCAGGTATTGCCAGGCAGGAGCTACTGGTGTGAATTTACAAGAGTGAGTGGCTGTGCTGGCAGTCCTGATCTAACCGGTCTGGCACTGATTTTCCCTGTTTAACAGGGAAAAAACAGGGAAAATTGCGGTTTTTCGGCAAATTTGGGGAAAGATAAGCCAGATTACTGATTAATTACAGTGTTTTAAAGGTAAGTTACCTACTTTTCATAACAGGGAATTTAATTCAAGGAACAGGGAAATTTTATGGAGTATCAGTGATTAAGCACCAATACAGAATCAAAGGATAGGCGTGCCATTTGGCTGGGTTGCAAGGTCGGAAGAACTCGCAGACGTCGTGGCATTTTTGCTGTCGGATCGTTCCAGCTATCTTACAATGCAGGACATTGTTGTTGATGGCGGCAGCGCGCTTGGAGCTTGAATCGCAAAGTAAACCAGGAATCTTCGAAACAATGACTGTTCGATTCTGCAGCGTCATTTCCGATGTCCAATCCCTGCATAGGACCATACGGAGCTCAAAACTACCAAAGCAATTAGCCAACGCATGGTGTTTTTGATCGCTCTTTTCTAAACCTCCCGGTGCTTACAAAGAAACAATACATCGGCATTTGATAAGAAAGCCGAAAGCCCCGGCAATCAATTTTGCCGGGACCAGCCTTTCATGGTTGCTATTGTTTTGGTGAGAGATGTTGCTCGAACAGCGACAGGTGCTTTTCGATAACGACCGCCGTCTCTGTCAAATAATATGTCGTTACAGGTTCGTTTAGGTTATCTGCTTTTTGCAGGGAAAGCCGCGCCAGTTTCGCCAGCTCAGAGAAGCTGTCCAAGATGGCACTCTTGTAAGCTTCTTCATTCATGGGTTGCGCCGGGAATTCCGTGATTGCACTTTGCTGGGCGATCGTTTTGGCCGTCGCTGGTATGAATCCTCCAAGAGCCTTGACGCGGCTTGAAAGCACTTCTGCCTGTTGTTCGAGCGCCTCAATCGCAGATCCGAAAAACGTCTTGGACCAGTTTGATGACATGCTGTTCCACTGCACATGTCGGACATTGGTCGTGACGTAGGCCATATTGATTATGAGCTCGTTCAACGTTTCGATTGCTGGTGCACGATGCTCAGGATGCACCGGGCTGTGGGTTGGTTTCAGTGTCTTTGCGATCTCACTTTTTGTCATTGTTTTGGTCATACTTGTTTCCCTCTTGGTTTTGTCACTATGATCAAGCTGCCTGATTGGCAAAAAACGATCGTTTCCAATCTTCAGGCAGTTCGGTTCCGTATTGTTCGATAATTTCTTCGAATTGCTCTGGGTCGAGCTGATTCAGTTCAAATTCGGACTGCGCGATCAAACCGACGCTGTGTTGCGTAGCTCCTAAAACGGATGAATCGCCAAGTGCCGCAAACTCAAATGTTTGCTGAAAAACGTTACTGACGAACTCAGGATGGGATACGAACACCTCGTAAAAAGATCCGATTAGATGCGTATTCTCGAACAACGGTACCTCCAGATTTAATGGATCCAATATTGGCGTTTTGCACGCCGCGAAGCTAATGAGAGGCGTGAACCTTGAGATGCATTTGTAATTAATTTTCCAGTTGGAAAATCTGTCAGAATTTCTAGTTCATCACGTCGGTTATCGACGCCCTCGAAATCGCAGATGGGCATCCGGTGATTTCTCGACCAATCGAAACGGCCGATTTTTTGATCGAATTTATCGATGAGATCATCCTATTCTTGGATTCCTGTCGATAAGCGCTAGGTGAGATTTTGATCTCAATACTGGTACAGGCCATGCCCAATCTACGCCAATTAGAATACCTTGTTGCCATCGCAGAAACGCTAAACTTCCGCAAAGCAGCTGAACGAACCAACACGACGCAGCCAACTTTGAGTGAACAGTTGAAGGCGCTTGAAACTCGGCTCGGTACGAAGCTGGTTGAGCGCACACGATCACGGGTCCTGATGACCGCAATCGGGAATCAGATTGTTCAAATAGCCAGAAGGATGCTGGCCGATGCAGAAGAGATCAGATCACTGGCAGCAAGCGGCGGCCGCGAACTGGCAGGGGTGCTTAGGCTGGGTCTGCCGCCAACAATCGGTCCGTACCTTCTTCCGCTAATGATCCCGGAACTAAAGGAACGCTTCCCGGACTTGAAGCTATATGTCCGCGAAGAACTTCCCAGTGTTTTGATACCAGCGCTGACTGAAGGCCGTCATGATTTGGTGATGTGCCTGCTGCCGGTGAATTCATCCAATGTATGCAGCACATCCTTGTTTCGCGAACCCCTTTATCCTGTTGTTGCATCATCACACCCATTGGCGATGCAGCATCGTATTGAACGCAAAGATCTACGCGGCGAAGAAGTGTTGGCGCTCGGCAGGGGTCATCAGCTGCATGACTTTGTGATCGCTCTGTGCGAAGAATTCGGTGCACAGATGCGTTACGACTATGAGGGTACCAGTCTTGACACGCTTCGTGAGATGGTGGCGATGGGCATGGGGACGACCTTCCTGCCTGGTCTTTACGTTGATGGGGTTGCAAAGAACGACAGTAATGTTCGGGTTCTCAATCTGGCTGACCGGCAGATCTACCGAACTGTGGGATTAGCATGGCGTCAGTCCAGCGAAAGGCAGGATGAGTATTCCAGGCTTGCTGATCTCGTACGAGATCTCATCGCGAAACAGTTTCCAAAATATCCATTGGTGTCGACTTAGATAGTATTCATCGAGCAGCCAATGACAGTTGTCCGTTTCTGGCCCCAAGGAGATTTTTTGGCGAATTGATTAAATGTCTGCATTTTGGCGAGTGATTGTACTAATCGTAATTAACAATCGATGTCCTCACCTGAGCGCCACATCTCAAATGTGCGAGTAATAAATGCTTCCACAAGCGTTCCGGAAATTTCGGTCGACTTAGTAAAACGGATGCAGCCTTTACCAACACTTATGCCACTGAGTAGCTCACCGTCTGGATCGATTTTGGAAATGTTCCCGACATAGAGGCTGACATAAGCCCGTTGCGCGTTGAGGTGAAAAGCATAGTCACCATCAATTCCGTACCCCAACATCTTGTAGTGAATTTGCTCCTGAAGCAGAGGGGCATTTTTCTTTATCATCTCTCGGATGCTCAGGAGTTTGCTACGACGCCAATCGTCTTCGAGGTGATCCAAGTATTCCGAAGGAGTTTTGGCATTGCTCAACATTACTAACCACACTGAAGAGATCTAAGGGATGTTTAACAGTACCATAACAAAACCGGTACGGTGTCTTGGTTGTACCTACGCCGCAAACAAAAGAAAAATCTATTGCCGAGATTGAAAGAGCGAATGCTCATAAAGAGAAGCCTACACTGCAAATTTCTCACAAGTAATGGCATTAGAGCGGAGCTCCAACGATGTAGAAGACACAATTATGTAATTGTGTCTTATTCCAAATCTGGAAATGCCTGCCACTCAGTATCAGCTCTCTGGCTGGGTTTCTTCGGCCTCTTCGGTCTCTCCCGTTTCCTCCATCTCTTCGACTTCCATCGGAGCGGAGAAGGTTTTCAGAAAAGCGATGACGTCAAGGCGATCTTGTTCCTTTCTCAACTTGAAAGCCATTTTGCTCTTTGCACTTTTGTCATCAAGCTTGGCACGAAGATACTTTCGTGGATCTTCAAGATAGATAAAGAGTTCATCCTCATTCCAAACTAGACCAGCTTCGCCCGCTGCGATTATGCTGTTACCGTACTTGTAATCGACAAACGTACCGGCCTGGCGTCCAAATACATCATTCAGAACAGGCCCCACCTTGTTCTTGGCGGATTCACCTACTGTGTGGCAACTCGCACATTTCTTGAACACTTTCTCGCCCTTCACGGCGTCTCCTTCCATCGCTGAGGCGGTGGAATTGAGCAAAGCTGCCGCAAGGAAAGTACCCAGCATTTGGGCAGAGTTCTTGATGAGTCTATATTTAGCCATGGTTCCTCCAATAAGACCTACTTAGCCATTTTTGTTCAGGAAAGGTTTGTGCAACAATTTCCATTCAGTGAACCTGTGCAGAAAATGTCGTAAATTGATTGCTTTCTAGCGAGCATATGCCGGATTAGTTTCTCCAGCGCAGCCAGATATCGGAAAGGTGAAACAGAAAGGCGATACCTAACGCCGCCGCTAACAGAAGCGGCGAACCGTCTATCGATACGATCAAAACGGCGAAGCCGAAGGCAATACCCGCTCCGAGGAAGGCAATCGTCTGCGACGGTGGTAATCCCCGCCGTTTTTGCTGCCAAAGCACCAAAAGACCTATTGCCTCCAACATAAGGAAACAGAGTACGAATATTGCCATGTTTGGCCCAGTTAACAAAATTGAAGACATAGTCACTATTCATTCCAAAACCTATGTCCTAGCCAGGCCAACCAGATGGCTCAAATCTTTAAAGAACACGCGCAAATGTGCCATTGGCTCCTTACGGACAAGTCTTTTATTCATGTAAGAATCCCAAGTCAGGCGCTGAACGTCCTTATCTTCACAGATCTTAACGAAGCGTTCTCTGCGTCTGTCGCCGCCATACCAGAAGTATTGGAGAATTCCGAGTATCCAGAATACCTTTCCATGTTCCTTCATGAACCTTTGCCGAGCCTTAGCAAGGCAACGAACGTCGCCGCTACATAACGTCTCCGATACAGCA
>JANQQM010000083.1 GCA_028289365.1 Salaquimonas sp.
ATCGGGCTGTGTTATCTACAAGCTCGACCTGGTGATATGTCCCTACCCGACCAGGTCACCGTTACCCGGTTGGTGGATTCGCCCCAATTCTCCACCAACCGGGGCTTTCTCCTGAATATATGGTTACGTCCTCACTGATCGACGATTACCTCAAATCCACCATAGATCAGTCGTTTTCCGTCAAATGGCATCGGGCTGACGTCCGGTTGCATATCCGGATCTTCGAAAACTGCCTTCATTCCGGCATCTCTGGTCTCTTTGTCCGGCCAAAGGACCCAGGCAAATACGACCGTTTCATCGTCCTTTTTCTGAACTGCCATTGGAAATGACGTTACTTCGCCATCCGGTACATCATCGCCCCAGCTATCGATCATCCTCAATGCGCCATGGCGCTTGAAGACCTGGCCGAATTTCTCTGCGTGCGCGATATAATCAGCCTTTTTGTCGTTTGGCACTGCGGCGACAAATCCATCCATGTAAGGCATAAAATTCCTCCAATATATAACGTTACAATTTTTCGCGCTGACCGGTTTCAATCCCGGTAATTAACCGGGGCAAGGAAAGCAAATTAAGATTACACAAGTGTGGCAACCGGAAATCAGTTTGATGTCTCAGAGAGATCGGATCAGGCCGAAGCCTGATCCGAACAGTTAATCAAATTGGGCCGATATTTATGAGCTCAACGCGGCGGTTGCGCGGGTCATCTGCTGGAATGTCCGGCAGAAGTTGCTCTTCGCCCACGCCAACCGCAACCAGACGATCCGCGGGAATCTGGAATACCGACTCCAGAATCTGCTCAAATGCCTTCGCGCGACGATCGCTTAAGCCAAGATTGTGGCTACGGGAGCCCGTAACGTCGGTATGACCGACGATCAGGAACCGGTTCCCGGCCAATAATGGATGGCGCAATGCGTCTGCCATTCGCCCAACCGTAACCCAGGAATTCGGCTTGACCACATCTGAATCAAGGAAGAAATCCACCTGCACGATGAAGTTTGGTAGTTGCTTCAGGACATCGAGTTCGGTTGCGCCCTGCGGTGCATCGACATCGCCTTCGGCCTTGATCCGGGCCTCGATATCGGCACGAATGGCATCGGTGTTGATTCCGACTTTCTGCGCAGATTTACCAAGGCTTTCGATCGTGTCAGCAACCTGAGCGACCCGGCTATTGCTTCGAATTGAAACGGTATCGAGCCACCCCGCCGATTCCAGGGTCTTCTTGCACATCGGGCTTGCTGCCCGGAAATTATCCGGGCGCATCAGGCACCGAAGAATTCTGGCCTGTCCGGCATTGAAGTTTGAGCAAAAGCGCTGAACATCGGTTCTGCAGATTTTTGGTGCCTCTGCCTGCGCGGCGTATCTGGCTTGCAGATTAGCGTTAAATGCTGAGGTAGCTGCTTGGCAGGTTGGTGACCCATTCTGCTGGATGCAGGCAGCAAATCCAGGTGCCCCCGGGTTCATACCGCTGCAGCTTTTTTCGACATCAGCGCCACAGGCGGCGGCCCATTCTGCGACCGCTTCTCCCAAGCTCATCGTCTGGGCGCTGGCGGCGCCCGTCATCCACAAAATGCAAAGCGCAATTGCGGGCAATGTTACTCTGACTTTCGACATAAATGCAGTTCCTTCTTATTGCTGTTTTGTCGTGATTTTGACTGCATCCAGAACACGTCCTGTTTCGTGCAGGATTGATGGTGATCATAGAATTTTTGCAAGCCTGGACTGGAGTGTTATGCACCATATCCTGACAAACGACCGAGGAAGAATATCCTCCAGCAATATTGGTAGCAATAATTTTCTTGCCGGCAAATGGTCGCTGGTCGACTATCGGATTTCAGGAGTTTAGAGCCTAGCTTTTTCTGCATTTTGCGCAGACGCCCCGCAGCTCAATTACCGATTTCTCAAGCGAAAAACTAATATCACCTGCGAGCTCATTGATTGCGCTGATCAGCTTGTCTTTCACCAGTTCCTCGACACGTCCGCAGCGTTCGCAAATGGTGAAGAGAACGGATTCCTTATTCTTGCCGTGGCAGGATTTATGCTTGCATGCGACAAATGCATTCAGGCTTTCGAGCCGGTGAACCATGCCGAATTCGACGAGCCTGTCCAGCGCCCGGTAGACTTGGAGCGGTGCCCTGACTCCGTGATCGCGAACTTCGTCGAGGATAGTATACGCACTCATCGGTCCATCGGCTGCCGAGAGCGCATTCATGACCAGGGATTGGTTCTTTGTCAGATCAACAGCTGCGCCCGTATCCTTGCTCATTGGCCGGTTCCTCTTGAATGATCGATCTGAACTTCACCTGTCTGCGTGTTTTTGAAAAGCTTCAAATAGGGCGTTGGCAGGACTGAAACAACAAATAATGCCAACGCGGCAACAACGATGCTGGGTCCTGCGGGCGTGTCCCACTCAAGTGAGCCAAACAGGCCTCCAAAAACTGCGATTACGCCGATTATCGAAGCCAGTAACGCCATTTGTTCCGGTCCGCTTGCAAATCGTCGTGCGGCGGCAGCCGGGATGATCAGCAGTGCCGTTATCAGCAAGACGCCGACAATCTTCATGGAAATTGCAATGACCGCTGCCATTAAAAGCATGAAGATGATATTGGAACGCTCCGGTCTCATGGATTCTGCCTGCGCTAGCTCGACATTTACCGTGGCGGCAAACAGGGATCGCCAGATCATCGCGAGTATGGACAGTACACAGGCGCCGCCGAGCCAGATGACGGCGATATCGAACCGTGTCACGGCCAGGATATCGCCGAACAGGAATCCCATCAGGTCGACTCTTACCCAGGTCATGAAGGCCAACGCGACCAGGCCGACTGCAAGTGCAGAATGTGCTAGCAGGCCGAGCAATGCATCTGAGGAAAGGGTTGCCCGACGTTGCAGGAGCAAGAGCGCCAGCGACACAAACACAGAAACAACAAAAACCGCCAGTGTGATATTGACTTCAAGCAGAAACGCCATCGCCACGCCAAGCAGTGCAGCGTGGGATAGCGTATCGCCAAAATAGGCAAGCCGCCGCCAGACAATGAAGCAACCAAGGGGGCCGGCCACAAGGGCGACGCCGGAACCGGCAATCAGGGCGCGGGCGAAAAAATCGTCAAGCATCAGAACTGGTTCCTTTGCCATCGGCCGAATGTTCGTGTGAATGGTCATGATGCCCGTCGCCGGGGTGGCAGTGATCCGTGATACTCCCATCCTTGTGGCGAACACGCCCGTCCGGCAGGTGCTCGTGGTCATGGCTGTGCTCGTAAATTGCCAGGCCGGATGCGGCACGCGCGCCAAACAGGGCCTTGTACTCGCTGCTTGAGGCCACCGTGGTCGGCGTCCCTGAGCAACAGACATGCCCATTGAGGCAGATTACCCGGTCCGTTGCGGCCATCACGATATGCAGATCGTGCGATATCAGCAGGACACCGCATTGCAGCTTGTCCCGGATCTCCCTGATCAGCTCGTAAAGCGCAATTTCCCCGCTGAAATCAACACCCTGTACGGGTTCATCCAGCACAAGCAATTCTGGTTTTCGGGCCATGGCCCGCGCTAGCAAGACACGTTGGAACTCGCCACCCGACAGGGTTCTGACTTCCGATTTTGCCAAATGAAGCACTTCGGTTGCAGCCATGGCACTGTTAGCTTCCTTGCGGCTGATATGGCCGGTAAGGCGCATGAAACGGCTGACGGTCAGCGGTAATGTCCAATCAATGGACAATTTCTGTGGCACATAGCCAATTTTCAGATCAGCACGTTTCTGTGCAATCCCTTCGTCCGGCTTGAAGATGCCAAGGGCCATCTTCGCCGTTGTGGATTTGCCGGAACCGTTAGGACCAATCAGTGTAACAATCTCACCGGGCTCGACCGTCATGGTCACGCCACGAACGAGCCATTTGCCGGCCCGAACCATGCCGGCATTATTCAAGGCAATTAGAGAATCGGTTCTCTGCAACATGAGATCTCGAGATAAAAATTTATGATCAATCGTATTTGGATGTTGATATAGCATTTTGCACACGTTATACCATAACACAAGTTATAACATAACATCACACCATCCTCCCAATTCATCCGGAGTACATAATGCGTACTGTGAAATCTGTCCTGCTGGCATCGACTCTCCTTTCAACCAGCGCCTATGCCGCTAAAGCGGATATCAATGTCGTGGCTTCGATCAAACCGGTTCATTCTCTGGTAGCGGCCGTCATGGAAGGGGTGGGGACACCTGCCTTGATTGTGGATGGAGCCGCATCGCCACATACCTATTCCTTGAAGCCATCGCAGGCCAGGGAACTGGAAAGTGCCGATGTCGTTTTCTGGGTTGGAGATGAGATTGAGGCTTTTTTGGAGAAGCCACTCGAAGCGATCGCTACCAATGCTAATACCGTCGAGCTCATGGATGCCCATGATCTTGTGAAGTTGAAGTTCCGTGAAGGTGGTGCGTTTGACGACCATGGTCACGACGATGAAGAAGAACACGCTCACGATGATGATCATGGTCATGAAGAACATGCCGAGGACAAGGATGACGACCACGATCATGAAGAGCATGCAGAAGAAAAGCATGATGATCATGACCATGAAGAACATGCGGAAGAAAAGCATGACGATCACGGCCATGAAGAGCATGCCGAGGACAAGCATGATGATCATTCAGAACATGCCGAGGCAAAACACGACGATCACGACCATGAAGAGCACGCAGACGGCCATGACGGACATGCTCATGGAGAATTTGATCCTCATGTCTGGCTTGACCCGGTAAATGCCAAGGCACTGGTACATGTGATTGAAGAAGTCCTGGTAGAGGCCGATCCCGACAATGCCAAAAAATATGAAGCCAATGCTGAATCGCTGACGAAAAAGCTCGACGGCCTGGTAGAAGAAATTTCGGCCGAACTGGCACCAGTGAAAGAAAAGGGTTTTATCGTCTTTCACGATGCCTATCACTATTTCGAAGACCGATTTGGCCTGTCCGCCGTCGGCTCAATCACCGTTTCACCTGAAGTCATGCCAGGTGCAGAGCGGGTCAGTGAACTACAGTCAAAGGTCAAGGATCTGAGCGCGACCTGTGTGTTTTCCGAGCCCCAGTTTGAACCCAAACTGGTAGTTACGGTCACCGAAGGTACTCAGGCAAAAACGGGCGTACTTGATCCTCTCGGAACATCGATCGAAAACGGTCCGGAGCTTTACTTTACACTCCTTCGCGACATGTCGAGTTCCTTCAAGAATTGCCTTGCTGAATCAAGTTAACGCGAACACGTCGAAATATCGTATGGCGATTTCATACGGGCCGGATGGCAGATTATCCAGCCTGTCCATACTGCCTTGGTTGGGCTTATAAAGAGATTCGAAAATGGGTTGGGGTCGCAAAGCAGGCGCTTGGCGATTTGTTTGTCGATCAAGCCCTGCGAAATTGATTGCTTTCCCGCATTAAGTTGCCTTCGCTTCATCGCGTCGTATCTGAATCCATGATCCAACCAATCTGAGAATTGATTTATCGATTTTACTTTAAAATAGGGGTAAATGCGGTCCTGACGCCGGGTTCACATCGATGAAGCCTGGACGCCGGAATGTGCAGGACGGGAAAGAATCCATGATCGCAACAATTGCGGAATTGCTAAACTCAGGCGCGAGTGAAGCGCCGGCAATCGGTGGTGCCGGGCGTGCCTGGCTCGATTATGACGGCTTGCGGGCACTTTCGCGATCCACTGTCGAGGCGTTGCGCGGTTTTGGAATAAAACACACCGACCGCGTCGCGATTGTCCTTCCGAACGGTCCGGAGATGGCAACCGCCTTTTTGACGATCGCCCAGGGGTCAGCGACTGCTCCGCTTAATCCGGCCTACAAGGAGGATGAGTATGCGTTTTATCTTGATGATCTGAACGCCAAAGCCCTGGTGATCGAGAAGGATTATGACGGCCCGGCTTTAGCGGCTGCGACCAGTCTTGGTATTTCGGTAATAAGGCTTGTTGCTGATGCTGCCTCATCTGCCGGGATGTTTCATCTGGAAGGCGAAAGCGCGGGTGACAAAGCTGACGCCACGAAACCCGGTCCAGATGACGTTGCCCTGATCCTGCATACTTCCGGGACAACCTCGCGGCCCAAGATTGTGCCGTTAACCCAATCCAATGTGGCGATTTCGGCGCAAAACATCTGCAAATCGCTATCCCTTGCGCCGGGCGACCGGTCGCTGAACATCATGCCCTTGTTCCATATTCACGGGCTGGTGGCCTCGCTTACCGCCTCGATGGCAGCCGGCGCTTCGGTCTGGTGTGCACCTGGCTTTAACGTGCTTCAGATTTTTGCCCAGATGGAAGAAGTCGATCCGACCTGGATAACGGCTGTTCCCACCATGCATCAGGCTAACCTGTCGCGTGCAGGGCGGAATGCGGAGACAATCGGTAATTCCCGGTTGAGATTTCTACGATCCTCCTCTGCCTCCCTTCCGGCCCCGGTGATGGAAGAATTGACCAATGTCTTTGGCGTGCCGGTGGTCGAGGCGTATGGGATGACCGAGGCAGCCCATCAAATGTGCTCAAACCCGATCGAGCCTGGCAAGCAAAAGCCTGGTTTCGTCGGACTTGCAGCAGGACCTCAGGTGCAGATTGCCGATGAGCGCGAAGACTTGCTACTGGGACGGGGCGCCACCGGCGAAGTGGTCATATCGGGCCCCAATGTCACAGCGGGCTATGAGAGCAATCCGGACGCGAATGAGAAGAGCTTCTTCACGGTTGACGGCGAACGCTGGTTCCGCACCGGTGACCAGGGTGCCTTTGATGACGAAGGCTATCTGCAATTGACCGGACGCCTGAAGGAGATCATCAATCGGGGTGGCGAAAAAATCAGCCCGCTGGAGGTTGATGCCATTTTGTTGAAACATCCTGAAATCGTCCAGGCCGTGACCTTTGCGGTTCCGCACCCGAAGCTCGGTGAGGATATCGCCGCAGCGATTGTCCTCAGTGAAAACGGTCAGGCCGATGCGCGCGCGGTTCGGGACTATGCCGCAGGTCAACTGGCAGGCTTCAAGGTGCCGTCCAAGGTCATCATTCTGGAAGAAATCCCCAAAGGTGCGACGGGAAAAATCCAGCGCATTGGTCTGGCAGAGAAGCTCGATCTGGCATGATAGGTGGTAGATAACCATGAAAATCTGTATATTTGGAGCTGGTGCGATTGGCGGTTTCATGGGCGCCAGGCTGGCTGCTGCCGGTACCGATGTCAGCCTGATCGCGCGCGGACCGCATTTGCAGGCCATGCAGGATAGGGGCCTGACCCTGATCGAGGCAGACGGAACCCGATCGACTGTCGATGTGGTTGCGTCAGACGATCCTGCCGCGTTGGGGCCGCAAGACGTTGTCATCATCACGCTGAAAGCGCATTCGGTACCGCCCATTGTCAACAAGTTACAGCCGCTAATGGGTGCCGACACAACCATACTTTGGGGCGTGAACGGGCTTCCCTGGTGGTACTTCTACAAGGTCGGCAATGATTTCGAGGGCACGAAACTCGTCAGCGTTGACCCAGGCAATGACCAATGGGACGGAATTGGACCTGAACGCATCCTCGGTTGTGTTGTCTATCCAGCGGCCGAAGTTGTCGAGCCGGGCGTGGTAAAACATATTGAGGGCAACCGGTTCTCGCTCGGCGAACCGGATGGC
>JANQQM010000097.1 GCA_028289365.1 Salaquimonas sp.
CATCTGCGTGTCACTGGGCCAGACTTCAGTTGCCGGAGAAACTTTGCTTGCCCGTTATGATGATGCATCGGTCCAACCAGTGACCCGAGTTGGCTGAGCGCTTCAATGGAAACGCCCTTCATACCGTTTGACCCCGATGGCAACAGCCAGAATACGCAGCCACGGCTTCGGGACATTCCGCTAAGAGCCATATTTCCAAACCTGCTGACGCTGCTGGCAATCTGCTCCGGCCTGACATCAATCCGCTTTTCCATAGAAGGCCGTATCGAACTTGCCGTAGCGGCAATCCTGCTGGCAGCAGTTCTGGACGGGTTGGATGGAAGGGTAGCCCGATTTTTGAAGTCGACCACCCGCTTTGGCGCACAAATGGACAGTCTCGCCGATTTCGTGAATTTTGGCGTAGCGCCTGCCATGATGCTCTACTTCACCCTGATGGATTCGGTACGTTCCTTCGGCTGGATCGCGGCGCTAATCTTTGCAATCTGCGCCTGTCTGCGTCTTGCCCGGTTTAACGTCATGATCGACATGCCGAGCCAACCGAAATGGCAGAACAATTATTTTGTCGGCGTTCCGGCACCCGCTGCCGCGCTGACCGTCATCGCGCCGGTCTACATATTGATGCTTGGTGTGGAACGCAGTGACGGACTGGCTGTCTTCACGACATTTTACACTCTTGCTATTGGATTACTGATGATTTCCAGCCTGCCGACATTTTCGGGCAAGGAATTTGGCAAGCGCATTGCGCGCGACCTGGTCCTGCCATTGATGATCGTGCTGGTTACGGCAGTCGCATTTCTGCTGACCTATCCATGGCAGACCCTGCTTATTTTCGTGTTTATCTACCTGGCGATGCTGCCATTCAGCTGGCATTCCTGGCGGAAGCAGATGAATGCTCATATGCAGATCGCTCATGAAGCTGCAAAACCGCCAAGTACCAAGGGCAGAAAAACCCGTGCGAGTAAAACCAGCAAGGACTGAATAATCTGGAAAGGCCAGGCAGGGGCAGCGGACGTCCTATTCCGCTGCGTCCGGTATTTCCCAATCGCCGTCGTCTTGCTTGGTTTTCTTCCGGCGGGGTCTGCCGCGTTTTTTCATCGGCTTCTCAGCTATTTCGGTTTCCGCCGCTGTCTCCACCTTGCCGGTTTCAGCCGGCGCAGCTTTTGCGAACAGGTTCATCACATTTGTCGGCAGTGACAGCATCACCGGCGTAAGGACCAACGTGAGCAGCGTCGAGAACGCCAGTCCGGAAATGACTGCAGTCGAAAGCTGCACCCACCAGATCGAGGTAATTGAGCCGATGCTGATGACCTGCTGGATATAGTCCATATTGATCGCCATCGCCATCGGAACCAGACCAAGAATGGTCGTGAAGGTGGTCAGGAAGATCGGACGGAACCGTTGCGCAGACGTCTTCAGGATAGCCTCATGGATGCCGGCGCCCTCCGACCGTAGCCGGTTATAGGTATCGATCAGAACAATCGCATTATTGACCACTATCCCTGCCAGAGCCACTACGCCGGTACCGGTCATGATGATCGAAAATTTCTGACCCGTCACCATCATCCCAATCAGCACACCGACGACCGCCAATATCACCGTCGAAAGCGTCAAAATCGTCTGATAGAACGAGTTGAACTGGGTAACAAGGATGATGAACATCAGGAACAGCGCGCCAAGCGCTGCTTTGCCCAGGAACTCGCCTGCCTCTTTCTGGTCCTCGTCAGCACCCCGGAACCGCATCTTGATATTTTCCGGCCATTCCTGCGTGGCCAGCCATTCATCAATCTGTCCGACCTTGTCGTCAGGAGTCATGGCCCGGCCATTGAACTGGCTGCCGACGATCAGGTTCGCCTTGACGTCCATTGCATAAAGGCCGTCCCGCTTGGTGATCGACGAGACCTTTGGCTGCGCATTGACGGAAAGGAAGTTGCCAATCGGCACTTGTCCGTTCTCTGTGCGCAATCGCAGACCATTGAGACTGTCCAGCGAACGCTGTTCCTTGGGTAGCCGGACACGGATGTCCACTTCATCTTCCGAATCATCCGGCCGGTAGGTACCCACCAGCACGCCGTTGGTGACCAGCTGAACCATGGCGCCAACCGCGGTGACACCGGCATTGTAGCGCCCGGCCTCTTCACGATCGACCACCAATTCCCATTCAATGCCGGGTAGGGGGCGTCCATCTTCGATATCCCTCAGATCATCCTGGCTGTCGAAGAATTCCCGCACCATGCCAACACTGTTGACCAGCGTTGCGTAATCATCGGATTTCAGTTCAAGACGAACGTCCTTTCCGCTCGGCGGACCACCTTCAAGTTTCCGAAGCTCGATGTTTACCCCGGCTATGGAAGCCGTGCGATTCCTGATTTCCTCAAAGATTTCTTCCGCGCTACGCCGCTTGGAAAAGTCGGCAAGCTCGATCTGCATCGTTGCCACCACATCGGCAGGCATGTCTTGCGGCGCAGTTACATCGCCTGCATTGCTGCCGGCGCCACTACCCGGCGCAGTAGCCGTCAGGACGACATTGTCGATGCCTGTTACCTGAAGAACTTCGTTCTCGACCTCAATCGATATATCGCGAATATCGGTCGCCGACATGTTGCCTCGTGCCGAGACAAACAGTGTCGCGATGTCCGGCTCTTCCTCGACAAAGAATTCAACACCGGCATTGTTCTGGGAAAACATCACAAATGTACCGATCGTGACAGAAATCGCGACGATTATCACCGCCAGATTCCCGACCACGCTGCGGGTAACGACATTCAGAAAGCGGACATATATTCCCATGATGCCGGTCAGCTTTTTGACATCCAGTTCGACACCTGCCGAAAGCATTCGGGCATTGTCCTGAACCGGCTGAAGTTTCGGTTTGCGACGTTTCCGCATCACACCGGTCAGCCACCAGCTGACAATTGCCACTACCGCTGCTGTACCCAATGTACCGGCAAGGCGGATACTGCCATCATAGGCAGAAAATCCTGCCACCCATGCAATCAAACCTGCTGCTAATGCACCATGGATCGCATTTGCAAGCTTTGCGTTTCGGCCAACCCAATTTGCGTAACGGGCCATGGTCATGCCGGTTACCGGAACAAATACCAGCGCGGTCAGCAGTGACGCTGTAAGGACGATGATCACCATCACCGGCAGATAGCTCATGAACTCGCCCGATACGCCTGGCCACAGCAAGAGCGGCAGGAATGCCGCCAGGGTCGTCGCTGTCGACGAAACGATCGGCCACAACATCAGCTTGGCTGCGCGTTTATAGGCATCGTCGGTGGGCAGGCCTTCCGCGATCTTGCGGTCGGCATACTCGGTCATCACGATCGCGCCGTCGACCAGCATACCCACCGTTAGCACCAGGCCGAACATCACCATCATGTTGACGGTCATTCCAAGCGAGGCGAGGATCAGGAAACCCACCATGAACGAGGTCGGTATGGCGAGGCCAACCAGCAAACCGGATCTCACACCAAGTGAACCGACAACAACAATCATGACCAGCGAAATGGCGGTGAGAATGGAGGATTGCAGCGAACCGAGGACCTCAAAGATGAAGGAAGACTGGTCGATCAGAAAGTTTATCTTGATCGTGCTGGGCCAGCCCGCTGAAAACTGCTCCACAACCTCTCGCACTCGGGTGTTGTTCTCGACAATATTGGTGCCGATGCGCTTGACGACTTCCAGCGAAACGGCTGGCTGCCCGTTTACCCGGGTGAATGAGGAGGGGTCCTTATAGGTGCGCCTGATCTCGGCTATGTCGCCGAGCGTTACAACCGCCTCGCCGTTCTGCTTGATCGGGATCGCATAAACATCAAAGGCATCTTCCAATAGGCCCGGAAGCTTGATGTTGAAACGCGCCTGGCCGTCATCGATAAATCCGGCCGGTACCAGCTGATTGTAATCGGATAGCGACGTCAGCAGTTCCTGCTGGCTGATGTCGTAGGATTCCAGCTTCATGAGGTCGAGCAGGACCTCGAGCAATTCCTCCCGGTTTCCTTTGAGTTTGACCTCCCGAACCGAGGAAATCGCCTCGATCTGGTCCTTGAGCTGACGCGCATGCGTGTAGAGCGCACGTTCGGGCACGTCGCCGGAAAGCGTAACAATGATCGTCGGTTGCAGGGCAAAATTCGTTTCGAATATCTGCGGCTCTTCCGCGTCGGAAGGCAACTCCGCCTTGGCAATATCGACCTTGTCGCGGATATCAGCGAGGATTTTTTCCTTTTCGCTTCCGATCTGGAATTCAAGCACAATCCCGGCATGACCTTCGGAGGCAACTGAAGTCAGCTCCTTGAGCCCTTCGATCCCTCGAAGTTCCGTTTCCATTGGCCTGACCAATAGGCGTTCGCTGTCTTCCGGCGAGATCCCCTGTTGAGGAATGGAGACATAATAGATGGGGACATCGATATCGGGATTGGCTTCTTTCGGAATGGAAAGATACGCCAATACACCCGCCGTGATCATGACGATCATGAGCGTGAGAACAGTCCGTGGTCGGCTGAGTATTGCTTCCAGCGCTCCGCTCATTGAGTGCGCTCCTGGTTATCATCAGGCTTCTCGACTGCCAGACCGGCATTCACGATTGGATCTTGAACCGGATCGACCTTTTCGCCGGCAATTACATATTCCTGGCCAAGCGAGATTACCCGCATCCCCGGCTCAAGCCCGGTCACCCAAAAACCATCATTTGTCTGGGCCAGGATCTTGATCCCGACAAATTCCACCAGATCGTCATCGCCGACGACCCGCAAGCCGATATTGCCGTCATCGGCAAGCGTGATCCACGACGGCGAAATCCTGAAAGCTTCAATGGATTCCAGCTGAATCCTGGCATTGGCGGTCAACCCGTCGAAGATCTCGTTGTCCGGATTGGCAATTTCAATCTCCACCAGGAACGTCCGCGTACTGGCTTCGGCTGACGTTGAAATATAGGTGATTTTTCCTGGGACACTCTTCCCGGTAATCAAGTCCACATTGGCATCCATGCCCAAGCTGACATTGCCGATATCGCGTTCCGAAATCTGGCCCACAACCAGCATCGGATCTGGATCGATCAGCGTTACGCAGGTTCCAGACGCGGTAAGCACGTCACCTGGTTCCGCAATCGGGTCCTGTACGATCCCGGATGCATTGGCCCGGACATTTGTCCGCGCAAGCTCGATCTCGGCTTCGGCAAGTTCGGCGATTGCAGCTTGCATTGTCGCGTTCAATTCCCGGACCCTCGAACTTGAGGAAAAGCCCTGCTCCTGCAAGGTGACATTGGATTCATGATCGGTTTGAGCACGAAGCAGCTGAGCTTTCGCGCGGGCGACTTTTGCCTCGCGTGAACCCGGATCGAGTTCGCACACAAGGTCACCCTCATTCACATAGTCGCCTTTTTCAACTAGCCGTTTCAGGATAATGCCGCCGGTTTCAACACGAACCGGAACAACCGATTTCGCCTGGGTCCTGCCCCGGACCTCCAGCTCTTTCTGCCGGTCTTCAGGCATGACGGTGACATAGCGCACCTTGAACAGGCTCGCCGAACGATCTGCCTCACGCTGAGCGATTGGCGGTGTGTCATCATCTGGATGGGCCTGACCGCCGATCCTGACCTCTCCGGTCACCATCCACGCAACGATTGCGGCTGAAATCCCTAACGCAATGACATGCGGTGTTCTGATTCTGAACGCCATAACGGTCTTTCTCTAGTTCGTCGCTTCTCTCTCGGCGATAAAATGTCCGCCTGAACGAAATTACTCTGCAGCTTCTACCTGGACGGGGCCCGATGCGAGTGAAACAAGCTCGTCCTGGTTTTCCTTTAAATAGTTAAGGTCGTTGCCCATTACGGCAACGCCGTAATTTGCAACCCAGCGTGTTGCCGGATTGTCACACTCTGCGGCCACACTGCTCAGCATTTCTACTTCTGCCTCCAGCCATACAATCCGCTGGGCAATCGCACGCTTGATTGCCGCCGGTCCGGCAAGGCTCGCATTCATTGCAACCAGCAGGAATTCCGATTTGAATTTGTCCTTGCTGGGTGGTTGCGAAAGCCCCAATGCAAGCTCCAGGCGCCCATTCTCGGTTATGGAATAGGTTTTTCTGTCGGGTTTGCCTTCCTGTATTTCGGCCTGTCCGGTTACCAGGCCTTCTTCTTCCAGCCTCGCAAGTGTCGGGTAGATTGAGCCGAAACTGATATCGACGAAGTAACTGAATCGCCCTTCGCTGGATAGTTTCTTGATTTCATATCCCGACGCATCCTGCTTGTTCAGGATCGCTAGAATCAGGGTCCTAACGTTCATCTTTGTTGCTCCAGTTCTTGGTGCCGGATGTTGTTTGCATTTCAGTAAGCTTGTTTGTGGACAATCCCCACATGCATTGCCCAAGCCGGGATTGGCCATATCGGACCAACCCATGTGACATGGTCATATAAATGTTTGATATATATCATTCAAGAATATAGTAAATATTTTTTGGCAAAAAATTAATGGATCGTTATCAGCCAGAAATTGTGCCTAAATTCTATGCACTCGTACTGCTTGAAAGCTTGTCGAGCGCATATTCCCGGGCTTTATGATAGTCAATTTTGCCGGTTCCAAGGACTGGAACTGCTTCTGTGTAAACAATATTGGCAGGAACCATCAGGTCCGACAACCCGTTCTTCCGGCTTGCGGCCAATAGGTCGTCGCGCTGTGCATCTTTCTCGGTTGTGACAAGCACAATCCGCTCCCCTTTGCGTTTGTCGGGAATGGATACGACAGCGTGATCTGAATCCGGCCAGAGATCGGAAGCAAGATTTTCAATCGCACCCAGCGACACCATTTCGCCGGCAATCTTGGCGAAGCGTTTCACCCGGCCGCGGATCTTGACGAAACCATCCTCGTCAATCGTGACGATATCGCCTGAATCATGCCAACCCTCCGGGACCGGCTCCAGAACGCCAGGCTTCTCCGCTCGGATGTATCCCATCATGACATTGGGGCCACGCACATGCAGCCTGCCGCCTTCCGCTATCCCGTCAACCGGGTCGAGCCGCGCTTCCAGCCCGGGCAATAATTTGCCCACTGTACCCGGGCGGTTCTCTTCCGGTGTGTTGACGGCAACCACCGGCGCTGCCTCTGTCATACCAAACCCTTCAAGAACCTGTGTGTTGAAACGGTCCCGCCAGTTCTTGCGGGTCTCATCACGAACAGCTTCGGCTCCTGCCACGACAAGGCGCAGCGTATCGAAATCACTATCTTTGGCCGTCCGGGCATATCCGGTCAGGAACGTGTCGGTTCCAAACAGGATTGTCGGTTTCGATTTCGCGATCGCCTGTGGAATTTGCTTATAGTGCAGAGGGGAAGGGTAGAGATACAGCCGGACCCCGAACAGCAATGGCAGGATCAGCCCGCCGGTCATTCCAAAAGAATGAAAAACGGGCAGAACATTGAACAACTTGTCCTTTGACGTGAAATCGATCCGGTTTTCGATCTGGGAGCAATTGCTCAGAATGTTTCGGTGCGAGAGGACAACGGCCTTTGGCAGTCCCTCGGAGCCGGACGTAAACAGGATCAGGGCGCGTCCTTCCGGGTCGCTTCGCGTCAATGGCTGGTTTCGAAGCAGCAGGCCGACAACCTTGTCCAGGCTGTTTATCTTCTCTGCAACATCTTCAAGCCAGATCATTTCAAGACCTGCCGCTTCAAGCGCTTCGACCGTCTTTTCGAGTTCCGCTTTTTCGACAAACTTCCGCGACGCAATCACGATGCGCGCCTGAACCGTTTGGCAGGCGGACACGACCACCGATGGCCCGGCGGAATAATTCAGCATGGCAGGAATGCGACCCGCTGACTGCAATCCGATAAATGTCGCCGCAACCGCATTGGCATTTGGAAGCAGGACCGGGACAATTTCACCCTTTTGGGTAAGTTTTGATAGCTTCGAACCCAGTATTCGGGCACCCGTCATCAGACGCTTATAGGTTATCGAGCCACCAATGGCATCTTCAACAACGGGTCTGCCATCATCATATTTGCGCGCAGCAGCCGAAAGCGCGTCAAAAAGCGTCTCTCCGTCGAAGTGTGAATCGAAATCTCCCAATGCCGGATCCTTGTAAATGACTTATGTGAACAATATTTAATGGTAATTCTGCCACGATGGTATATGAAATGAAAGTTGCGCCTTCTCTTAGCCTGCTTGATGCGCTATCTGATGGTCACGACGAGGTCGAATCCTGCAAATCCTGATATAAGACAGGGAAATAGATGCGAGCACCCTTTCAAGCGTATTGGCCGCCATTGGCCATTTTCGCGGCAGACTTTCTGGTTTTACTGGCAGCAGTCTATTTCTCGATCTGGTGGATCGCGGCAGCCATGGCGATTGCCTGTGTCATTATGTTGTTCGATGCGCGGGCAAGAACAAAAGACTACCAGTTTGCCCTCATGCATATAACTGCTGGCCGCAGGCCTGACAGGATCGCCGGCATTTTGCGGATGTCCTGGTGTTGTCGCATGGCATGCGTTGCTGCTGGCGATACGGCGGGATCAAGCTCAGGCGACAAGATCCGCGAATTTTATCATGATCAGGGCTATCGCTGGTATCATATTTTCCCCGATGGAACGTTTACTTGGGAAACGCCTTTCCGCTATCTGAGCTTCTGGAGGGTCACACTGCTTGGCTACGCACAGGCACGCGGAAAACCGCCGGCACGCCTTGCCACGACCTCGGAGCCGAACTTCCTGCACAGGCCTGAATTCGAGGAATTGCGGAAAGCTGCCTGAGTGTCAGCCGGGTAAGCAAACCGGAAATTCAATCCAGCTGCAATTCAACAGAACTTGGGATGCCTATTTAGGTGTAAAGAATTTTTCCTGCTCTACATTGTAAATTTTGCCATTTCTGTTCATCTCGGGTGACAGAAGATTGGCAATGTGAACCGCCGCGACCGAAGGTTCTGGCAAACTCCATTTGTTTTCGCCCGGCATTGCCTGCGCTCTCAATGCGGTCCGGGCCACGCCGGGATCCAGAATGTTTACCCGGATTTCGGTGTTTTGGCATTCGGAGGCGTATACTCTCGCAAATGCCTCAAGTGCAGCTTTTGAGGCCGCATAAGGTCCCCAGAACGCCTGGCAATCATGTGCCGCCTTGCAGCTGATAAAGACCGCGCGGCCCGCATCTGACGCGCGCAATAGCGGATCAAGCGAACGGATCAGGCGCCAATTGGCAATGACATTGACGTCAAATATCCGTTCGACATTTTTTTGTTCGTGATGGCCCAGTGGTGACAATCCGCCCAGAATTGCCGCATTGCCGACAAGACCGTCCAGCTTGCCCCAGCGTTCGTCAATTGAGGCACCGAGCCGGTCAATCGCATCAAAGTCCCCGATGTCTACCGGAACCAGTGTTGCCGGCTCGCAGTCGAATGAGCGGATATCGTCATCGAGTTCCTCCAAGCCGCCAACCGTTTTGGCCAATGCAATTACATGCGCGCCCTGCTTGGCAATTTCCAACGCAGCCTGATAGCCGATACCGCGTGATGCGCCGGTCACAAGCACAATCCTGCCGTCGAGTGGTTTTTCGGTTTCACTCATGCCTGACCCTATCCCTTGACTTCCGACAATAGCGAAAGATTATGCACATTGGCACGGTCATCATTGTCGGTCAGCTGGGTAGGATAGTCACCGGAAAAACAGGCATCACAAAACTGCGGCAGGTCATTATCGCGTCCAGCCTCGCCAGCGGCCCGGTAAAGGCCATCCAGCGACAGGAAGCCCAGCGTGTCGACGCGGATGAAGTCCCGCATCTCTTCCACGCTCATGCGATGAGCGAGCAGTTTTGATGTCTCCGGCGTATCCACGCCGTAATAGCATGATGACATTGTCGGTGGACTGGCAATCCGCATATGGACTTCGCGCGCTCCGGCTTCACGAACCATTTGCACGATCTTCTGTGATGTTGTCCCCCGGACAATGGAATCATCCACCAACACAACACGCTTGCCCTCCAGCATCTTGCGGTTGGCATTGTGTTTCAATTTTACGCCCATGTGGCGGATGGAGTCGGTCGGTTGGATGAACGTCCGACCAACATAGTGATTTCTGATTATGCCCAGCTCAAACGGATAACCCGCACCTTCGGCAAACCCGATCGCAGCCGGCGTTCCCGAATCCGGGACCGGGACAACGACATCGGCGTCAGCGGGTTGTTCTCGAGCCAGTTCATGCCCGATCTGTTTGCGGACGGAATAGACATTTTTTCCGCCGACCTGGGAATCCGGCCGGGCAAAATAGACATATTCGAAAATGCAGAACCGGCTTGGTTCCGGTTTGAAAGGCTTTACCGAACGCAGGCCGTCATCGGTGATGATGATCAGTTCACCCGGTTCAACATCCCGCACAAACCTTGCGCCGATAATATCAAGTGCACAGGTCTCGGAGGCAAGGATATAGGCGCCATCCAGATCACCCAGGACAAGCGGGCGCACACCGAGCGGATCACGGCATCCGATCATCTTCTTGTTGGTGATGCCGACCAGCGAAAACGCGCCTTCTAGCTGGTTCAGCGCATGGGTCAGGCGTTCCTCGAAGCGAATATGTTTCGAGGTTGCAATCAAATGCAGAATGACCTCTGTATCGGACGTCGTCTGGAATATGGAGCCTTCGCGCTGCAATTGCCGGCGCAGGGTCAGGGCATTAGTGATATTGCCATTATGCGCCACTGCAAAGCCACCGCCGGAAAACTCGGCAAACAAGGGCTGTACATTGCGCAGTTTATCGCCGCCCGAAGTTGAGTAGCGTGTATGGCCGATTGCCCGTGAACCCTTGAGATGGCCGATGACATCTTCCTTGGTGAAGGTGTCGCCGATCAGGCCGCGATGGCGTTCTGCATAGAAATGCGTGCCGTCAAACGAGACGATACCGGCAGCTTCCTGACCACGATGCTGAAGCGAATGCAGGCCGAGCGTCGTCAAGGCACCGGCATCCCGACTGCCGTGAATGCCGAACACGCCGCATTCTTCTTTCAGCTTGTCATCGTCCAACGGATTATTGGAGAAATCGCTAATTGCGGATCCGGGCATCGAATGCTCCCTGCTGCAAAGCTATCTGTCCGGACCAGAACAACGATACATTCGGTCCGGAGAATCTTCTAATCACCGTAATTCCTGTCAACCTTGGCTTGGTTGGGATGCGTCACCTTCCTGCGGCGTCTCTCCGCCGGGCTTGAAGCGGTCAAAGATCGAGCGTTCCGGATCGTCCGGCAACAATTGCACGATGCTGTCGCCAATCGATTCGAGCACCGGCTTGGATTTGGCATTGGCAATCCATGGCCACTGGTTCTCAGGCATCAGCCAATTGTAAAATAGGAGCGCAACCACGACCAACAAGGCCCCGCGCACCGCACCAAAAACAAAACCCAGGGTTCTGTCGAGCGCGCCAATCCGGCTGTCGATCACGAAATCGGCGATCTTCATGGTAATGACACTCACGACAATAAGAGTGATCACGAAGATAATGGCTGCCGCACCGATATCAGCCAGCGTCTTGCTGGATGAGATTTGGATCGTGTACTCGCCAACCATCGGCGAAAGATAGGGATAGAAGAAAAAGGCAACAAATGCCGCCGCAATCCACGATCCGACGGACAATATCTCGCGGCTAAATCCGCGGATCATCGCCAATATGCCGGAAACCAGCATTAGGCCGATCAGTAGACCGTCAAAAAGGGTGATGCTCATATCAATCTTGGTCCTGTCAAATTACCGGTCGCATGCAAGGCCGGGACGGTCGCCGGGCATTCTTGTCTACCTGGCACATCTTGAATGTTCAAATAGAACGAAATCGAGGCGGATTCCATCAAAAAAGCCGGTGAATAACAGCATTTGGCAAAAGTCATTACTTCTCCGAGAGTGAAATCTGCGCTGCAATTGCCGCAAGGTCTTCAAATTCGACCACATTCATGCCGATTTTCGCCAGATCGCTGCTGCCTTTTGGGACATTGGCAGTCGCGAAGCCCAGTTTTTGCGCTTCCCTGATCCTGGCGGAGCTATGAGCGACCGGACGCGCTGAACCCGATAGGCTGGCCTCGCCGAACCAGACAGAATCTGCTGGCAAGGGCTTGCCGCTTAGCGAGGATATTAATGCCGCGGCAACCGCCATATCCGCTGCTGGTTCGCTTACCCGATATCCGCCCGCAACATTGAGATAGACGTCATGACTGCCGAACCGCACGCCGCAATGCGCTTCCAGTACCGCAAGTACCATGGCAAGCCGCGCATTATCCCAGCCCACTACTGCGCGGCGGGGTGTTCCCAACGTTGATGGCGCGACAAGTGCCTGAATTTCGACAAGTACCGGACGAGTTCCCTCCATGCCGGCAAAAACCGCCGCACCGGGTGAGTTTGAGTTCCGCTCGCTCAGGAAAAGTTCCGACGGATTGGGCACCTCCCGCAACCCGTTGCTCGACATCTCGAACACGCCGATCTCGTCGGTTGCGCCGAACCGGTTCTTGACGCTGCGCAGGATCCGGAAATGATGCCCGCCTTCGCCTTCGAAATAAAGTACGGCATCGACCATGTGTTCGACCACGCGCGGCCCGGCAATCTGGCCTTCCTTGGTGACATGGCCGACCAGGACAACCGCAGTCCCGGTTTTCTTGGCATGTCGGATCAAGGCTTGGGCCGACGCACGCACTTGAGTCACGGTACCCGGCGCGGATTCGGCAAGATCGGTCCACAATGTCTGGATGGAATCGATAATCAGCAGGGCAGGAGGCGAGCCTTCATTCAGCGTCGCAAGGATATTTTCCACGCTTGTTTCGGCAGCCAGGCCGACGCGCGCTTCGATAGCGTCCAGCCGTCTCGCCCGCAGGCGGATTTGTGCAACCGCTTCTTCGCCGGAAACATAGACCACGTCATGACCGTTCCTGGCGATTGCGGCAGAAGCCTGCATCAACAAGGTGGATTTGCCGATGCCCGGATCGCCGCCTACCAGGATAGCCGAGCCATTGACAAGGCCCCCACCGGTTACCCGGTCGAATTCGCTGATCCCGGTAGCCAGTCGCGGCGCCTCCTCGATCTCGCCGGCAAGCGAAACCAGCGCAACCGGGGAACCCTTGCGCATGGCGCGCCCGCTGGGTGAAGCGCCAATTCCGGCAGACGGGTTCTCTTCGACAAGCGTGTTCCATTCGCCGCAGGAATCACACTTTCCCTGCCAGCGCGAGGATACCGCACCGCAATTCTGACAAATGAACTGTGTCCGCGCCTTAGCCATCCGAAGCGTTCCCGGTCCCTTCCTTGTAGATCCGGTGCACCCGCGACCCCATGCTGGTGAGCACCTCATAATCGATGGTGCCCGCCGCCCTGGCAAAATCTGCCAATGGCGCATTCTCGCCAAAGAATTCTATCCAGGAATTCTCATTCAAAACCGTTTCGGGGACATGGCTGACATCAAACGCGGTCAAATCCATGGATACCCGTCCAACCATCGGAACTTCAAAGCCCCCAATCCAGCCCTTTGCTCCTCCGGTCAGTTCCCGCATGGCAACGCCTGAGCCTGAGACCGCCCGATGCACACCGTCGCCATAACCCAGACCGGCAATGGCAATCCGCGTCGGCTTTTCCAGCGTGTGCGTTCCGCCATAGCCCACCGTCTCACCGGGGTTGGAATTTCGGATCTGCAGAATTCGCCCCTCAAGTTTCGCCACAGGGTCAAGAGGACCAGCCAAATCACTGAATTCTCCACCATAAACCGCGATACCGGCGCGGCAGATGTCATGGTGGTAGTCATTGCCCAGCAGAATTCCGGCGCTATTTGAAAACGACTTTCTGGTGCCTTTGAAATGGGCGGCTATCTCACTGAAAGCTGCCAATTGCTCGGCGTTCTTGGCGTGATCGGACTCGTCCCCGCACGCCAGGTGCGACATCAGCAGATTTTCGGTAACGGAATGGCGGATTTCCTCGTTATTGAGAAAATGCATCGCTTCTTCGAGGGTAAGGCCCAACCGGTTCATGCCGGTATCGATGTGGATGGCGCAGGGCCGCCTCTGGCCTGATCGCCTGCACCAATCAGCCCAGACATCGATGTCATCGAGCGAATTCAATACCGGCGTAAGGGATGCTTCGCTGAAATGCGGGGCGTTCCGGTCGGTCAGCCCAGCCAAGATGAAGATTTCGGCATTACCTGCCACGCGACGCAGTTCAATGCCCTCATGCGGAGTTGCCATGAAGAAATGCTTGCAGCCAGCCTGGG
>JANQQM010000105.1 GCA_028289365.1 Salaquimonas sp.
GCGCCGAAGCCAGCGAGGCCGAAGGCCGCAAGCGCGGGCGGGGTGGGGGTAAAGAGAAAGACCCGCATGCACCGTGATTGATTTTACTTTCATACCCCCACCCCCAACCCCTCCCCACAGGTGGGAGGGGAGTCAGATCGCGCCTGCCGCCCACTCCTCCGTCATCCTCGGGCTTGACCCGAGGATCCATACCATTGAGGGAACGTCTACCCACCGAAGGTGCGGTAGAGGTCCTGCCATTGCGGGTTTATTGATTCAATCAATTCGACTTTCCACTTGCGATAGTATCGTTTGATGTTCTTTTCGCGCTGAATGGCATCTATCGCACGATCAAATTCCTCATACCAAACCAACCGCTTGACCCGGTACCGGGACGTAAAACGGCTGCCTCGGCCTTGCCGGTGTTCATAGGTTCGGGCAGTCAGACTGCGCGTCACACCGGTATAGATCGTGCCGCCCTTTCTGCTTGCAAGCATGTAGACATAAAACCCCATGGTTGTAGAAACATCACGGAATGGATCCTCGGGTCAAGCCCGAGGATGACGGAGAAAGGGAAACTGCCCCCCAAAGAAAAATCTATCCCCATCCAAAATCCCTCCCATATCCTTCCCCGACTGTTGTCTGACACAAACGCCGGGGGTACCGCCGACTTTTCGGAGGCCAACAGCAGCGGAGCGCCCTGGCATGCTGAAAGACTGCATTGCGGGGTTACAACCGGATGCTCTTTGGCTTCCGGCGAGAGGCTTTCCGGACATCAAGTGCAACCCGTCCGGTCTGACATCAAATCTCCGCGTGGGGCGATGCGCCCAGCACAAGCGGGCTTTCTTTGGCGACCATCGTCCCACGGTTTGTGTATCTCTTTTGAACTCACGGCTGGATAAGTCGGGAGGTGACTGCGTGTGCGCATTTCCTGCTTGAGGTTGGGGCGGGCCTAATACTCCGCGTCATCCTCGGGCTCGACCCGAGGATCCATACCGTGATGCATCGGACAAGAACAATGGCGAAAGGGTATCCCTTCTTTCCTTGCCTGCACCAGCGTACCCAACCGACAGATATCGGAGTGGATCCTCGGATCACGGCTTCGCCGGTCCGAGGATGACAAGCGGTGGGGTGCGCCTCACTCTCCCCTTCAAAGGCAGTGCGGGCACGCACACACGCCCACGAAAAAAGGCAACACTGCCCTGCGGTTTGCACATTTGTATATTAACTCACGGCAGGGCCCTGTCGGGAGATGCATGCACTGGAAGTTTACTGCCATCCAGATTGTGAACGTTCAGTGCTTGTGCAACTGTTGAGGCGTGAATACTGGCCGGGCACCAGCAAATCATAGGGGTGAACATTTTTTCTAGCCAAGAAAGAGAAGTATTCATGTCAATCCTTGCAAGATTATCCGCTCTGACAGTTACTGCGGCCGCCGTTCTGGCAATCGGCGTTCAGGCCGGATTCGCCCAACCCACGCAGGAACAGAGATCGGCAATCCGCTCGGCATGCCCGGCGGATTACGAAAAACTTTGTTCTTCCATCTCGCCGGGGGGATTGGCCTCCCTGAAATGCCTCGAGGACAATGTGGACAAGCTGGCGTCGGCAGACTGCAAATCCGCGGTTGAGGCGGTGATGGGCGGTTCCAAGCCTGCAGGCGACCAGTCCAAGGCGACCACGCCACCGGCTACCGACTCGACGGCAAAGGCTACGACAACCGAGCCGGCTGCCTCAGCCTCCGGTTCCTCCAGTGCTTCTGCAAGTTCAACCGAGAAGACCGCTGCCGCTGCGCCTCCGCCTGCCAAGGCCGTTCCGGCAGCGCCGGAGGAAAACACCGCCAAGTCACGCCCGATGACCCTGCGCCAGGATTTTGCGCTGGTCCGCCATTCCTGCGGGCCGGATTTCCGCAAGCTCTGTGGCAATGTGATCCTGGGCGGCGGCCGGGCCGTCAGCTGCCTTCGGACACATGAGGCGATGCTGTCGCAACATTGCAAAACAGCATTGATGGAAGTCCGCACAAACTAGGTGTTTGTGGCTCCACCGTCACGGAATCAAAAAAACAAAACAACCGGCAAGAAACGGGTGGTTTGCGCCGCTGGTCCCAAATAGAGCAAGATAGTAACTCTTGTCTCGCGGGGAAAAATGGATCAGCGGCCAAAAACCATGAATGCCGAAGAGTGGGGTCTGTTGATCCTGCTCTCCGTCCTGTGGGGCGGGGCGTTCTTTTTTGCCGGCGTGGCGGTCAAGGAATTGCCGCCGTTGACAGTGGTTCTGGCCCGGGTCGCCATGGCCGCTGTGATGTTGCTGCCGTTGTTCTGGGCCTTCGGCCACAAACTGCCCAGGACACTTGCCGGCTGGATGCCGTTTTTCGTCATGGGCCTGTTGAACAACGTCTTTCCGTTCAGCCTGCTCTTTGCCGGCCAGACAATCGTCTCGGTTGGCGTTACCGCAATCAGCAATGCGATGACACCGCTCTTCACGGTCCTGGTCATGGCAAGCTTCGGTGAGGAGAAGCTCACGACATCGCGCATTATTGGCGTCATGCTGGGCGTTGTTGGTGTCGCAATTTTGCAAGGTCTCGATGGTTCGTTTGATCCGAGACAGTCATTCGGGATCGCACTCTGCCTCGGTGGCGCATTTAGTTACGGTTTTGCAGCACTTTGGGGCCGGCGTTATCTCGGCGGCGTGGCGCCGATAAAATCCGCCACCTGCCAGTTGATCTGTTCCAGCATGGTCATGGTCGTCGTCGTGGCACTGGTCGATCAGCCCTGGACACTGGCCATGCCCAGCCAGGCAACCTGGTTCTCCCTGGTCGGACTGGCGCTTTTCGGCACGGCAATCGCCTATATCGTGTTTTTCCGGATCCTTGTCACCGCCGGCGCCAGCAACGCCAATCTGGTAACCTTGCTGATCCCGGTATCCGCGATGATCCTGGCCTATCTCTATTTGGACGAACCAATTCGCCTTCGTGATGTCGCGGGGGCCTTGACGATCGGGCTCGGGCTGCTTTTTATCGACGGTCGGCTGGTGAGCCTCGTTCTGAGGCCTTTTCAGCAACGCGAAACGAATTGAGCCCCGGAAAGACGCGATGAAACTCTATATCGGCAACAAGAACTATTCGTCATGGTCCATGCGTCCCTGGATCGCAATGACGGCCAAGGGCATCGAGTTTGAAGAAGAGCTCGTGCCCTTCAACGATGATGCGGGCAATCCGGAATTCGCGGTATTTTCGCCCACGGTCAAGGTCCCGGTTCTCGTCGATGACGGGCTGACCATCTGGGAATCGCTGGCGATCCTGGAGTATCTGGCCGACAAGTTTCCCGAAAAAGGGTTCTGGCCGGAAGATTTCAGGCAAAGGGCGCTCGCACGCTGCGCTGCCAACGAAATGCATGGCGGATTTCAGGCACTGCGAAATGCCTGTCCGATGAACATGCGCCGCGAGATCCGGGCAATCGTCACCGACCAGGATGTGCATCGCGATGTCGCGCGTATCGAGACGCTTTGGGCCGAATGCCTGGCAGATTCAGGCGGGCCTTTTTTGTTTGGTGACTTCTGCAATGCCGATGCGATGTATGCACCCGTTGTCAATCGTATCGAGAAATATGCGCTTTCCGATCACGACGCAGTCAAGCAATATAGCGTGGCGATGAAATCCCATCCTGCCTGGGTTTCCTGGGAAAAATCAGCGCTTGAAGAACCGTGGATCGTGACTGCAGACGAGGCGTGAAATTCAGATCAAGCCTGAGTGGCGGACCAGCACGATCGCAAAATCGATTGCGCCAAGAAAGAACGCGATCCGCATCATCAGGAATTTGCGCAGCAGGATATGGGCGATCGCCGAATTGGAATGCGCAATCGAATGGACAATCTGCGAGACTTCCGCGGTATGCATATATTCCGAGTAAGCTTCCGCATCGAAATCCGGAGACGTCAGCGAAGGCCAGGAAAACCGGTCCGTTTCGGACAAATTCTTGCGGACCTTCTTGCCCGGATATCGCGGAAAAATCGTGAAAATACAGAACAATATGCAAAGTGCCGCAACCATTCCCGCAGCCATGGACAGGGTCTCGCCCTTCATCATTTCATCCATGGGAACCGGACCGTTAAGCGCAAGCAGGCCGATCACGGTCATCAGCCCGGCGGCTTTGGCATCGGCAAACTGGGTTTGCTGGACGAGGCTTGTGTTCTGGAAAAGGAGCGTCTGGACCCGGATTCTGCTGGCATGATTGGGATCAACGCCTTCGCTGCCCGAAAGCGGCCGGGAGAGGTCTACCTTTTCAAGCAGCTCATCCATCGATCAACTGCCAGCCTGCCATGGTCAGATGTTCCTGAGGTTGAAAGCGCTGCTTGTATTGCATTTTCTGCGAACCTTCGACCCAATAGCCAAGATAGACATAGGGCAGGCCCATTCGGCGCGCACGCTCGACATGATCGAGAATCATCCAGCTTCCAAGACTGCGATTTGTCAGATTGCAGTCGAAGAACGAATAGACCATGGACAGGCCATTTGACAGGATGTCAGTCAAGGCCACGGCAATCAGCGGTCCTTCGCCATGCCCGGTAATTGCCGTGTCGGGCCCACGCTGGCGATATTCGATCATCATCGTGTTGACATGGGTATCCTCGACCATCATCGCATAATCAAGCGCGGTCATGTCAGCCATACCGCCGCTCGAATGCCGGGCGTCGAGATAATCGCGAAACAGTGAATATTGCTCCGAACTTGGCGCAGACGGCAGTTCCGCCCCGATAAGATTTCGATTGACCTTCAATATCCGTTTGAAGGACCGGGTCATCCGGAAAGAATCGACAACGATACGCACCGACGTACAGGCGCGGCAGGATTCGCAGGCCGGCCTGTATGCAATATTCTGCGAACGCCGGAAACCGCCCTGGGTGAGCATGTCATTGATTTCAGGCGCTTTATCGCCAACCAGATGCGTAAACACCTTCCGCTCCTTGCGGCCCTCCAGATAGGGACAGGGCGCTGGCGCGGTCAGGTAGAACTGCGGTGTATCTAGCGAATGGCGTGTCATAATCCGTAATACCAGGGTCCTATTAAAGAGTAGGTTAGCCAAATCAGGATGACAAGCGGTACACCTGCTAGAAAAAAGTCTATGAATCGATAATTCCCGGGCGCCATAACCAGCAGATTCGTCTGATATCCCACAGGTGTGGCAAAAGAACAATTAGCCGCAAAAATTACAGCGACAACAAATGCCATTGGGTCGACACCGATCCGGTTAGCAATTTCTATCGCAATCGGCGTGAAAAGCACTGCTGTTGCATTGTTGGAAAGCACGTTGGTCATCACCGCGGTCACGATAAAGAATATCGACAACATGGTTGCCGGCGACTTGCCTTCCATCGCGTCCAGGGCGCTCTGCGCGATAAACGCCGCGCCGCCCGAATGTTCCAATGCTGTCGCGGCAGCGATTGCGGCACCGACAAGCATGATAATCCTCGAATCGATCGACCGCCGAGCCTGCAGGGTATCGACACAGCCAGTTGCGATCATCAGGGCCGCACCGATCAGGGTCGCTACCATGATTGGCAGGATACCGGTGGCGGCCAGCAAGACAGTCGCGAGGAAAATTGTGATTGATCTTGGCGCGTAACGGCGCAAGGGGACGATAACCGCTGACCACTCGAGCAAAATGAGATCCCGGGAAGCGCGGTG
>JANQQM010000035.1 GCA_028289365.1 Salaquimonas sp.
CGATGCTCATCCATGCTTTCGACCAGAACCCGGGTCACCGCATCGGTGCCGCCAGTTAAGATTCGGTCCTTGTAATCAACAAGCTCAATGCCGGCAATGTAGTCCTGATAACGTCCGAGGTCCTTGCGCAGAGCTTTGTCCAATGCATTGACGGGTCCATTGCCCTCGCCGACGGACATCACAACTTCGCCGTCGACATGCACCTTCACGGTTGCTTCCGAAACCGTAACCAGTTCGCCAATGGCATTATGCCGCCGCTCCACAAGAACCCGGAAACTGTCGACATCGAAATATTTTGGAACACTTCCCAGAATGCGCCGCGCCAAAAGCTCAAATGAAGCATCAGCGCCCTCATAGGCATAACCAAGAGCCTGGCGGTCCTTGACTTCACTGAGCAACCGGTCAATGCCCGGATCATCACGTTCAACATCTATTTTCAAACGTGCGAGCTCAGACAGAACGTTGGAACGACCGGCCTGCTCCGAGACATAGACTTTGCGCATATTGCCGACGAGTTCCGGATCAATATGTTCGTAAGTATCCGGGTTTTTCAGGATTGCTGATGCATGAATTCCCGCCTTCGTTGCGAATGCCGCATCTCCCACATAGGGCGCGTACCGGTCCGGTGTCCGGTTCAGGGTCTCATCCAGTACCCGCGACAGATGCGTGAGCTGGCGCAGTTTTTCCGGACGCACGTTGATATCAAATTTGTCGGCATATTCGGATTTGAGCATGAGTGTCGGGATCAGCGAAATCAAATTGGCATTGCCGCATCGCTCGCCGAGACCGTTCAGAGTTCCCTGGATCTGGCGCACACCTGCCCGCAGTCCCGCGAGCGCATTGGCAACAGCGTTTTCCGTATCATTGTGGGTATGAATACCGAGATTTTCCCCCGGTACGACTTCGGTAACCGCCGATACGATGCGTTCGATTTCCTCCGGCAGCGTGCCGCCGTTTGTATCGCAAAGAACCACCCATCGGGCACCTGCATCAAAGGCCGTTTTGGCGCAGGCGAGCGCATAATCGCGATTGGCCTTGAAACCGTCGAAAAAATGTTCGCAATCCAGCAGCGGTTCCCGTCCGGCCTGTTTTACGGCTTTGACGGACTCTTCGATGGATTTTAAATTTTCCTCGTTTTCGATCTGCAGGGCGACCCGGACATGATAGTCCCAGCTTTTGGCCACCAGGCAGACGGCGCTGGCCTCTGCCTCGAGAAGGGCCTGGAAGCCCGGATCGTTGTCGATGGACCGGCCCGCGCGTTTGGTCATGCCGAAGGCGGTGAATTTTGCACATTCAAACTTGCGTTTGCGGGAGAAAAAATCGCTGTCTGTGGGATTGGCACCGGGATAACCACCCTCGATATAATCAACGCCCAAATCGTCGAGGGCTCTGGCAATCATCACCTTGTCTTCGACCGAAAAATCGACGCCATGCATCTGAGCGCCATCACGAAGTGTCGTGTCAAATAAATATAAACGTTCTTTACCCATGCCTGAATTCTTTTCCAGTTCATCAGCCCTTGCGGAACAAGCCTTTGTGACCCGTTGCTAATCGAAGAGTCTAGCGAAACTGTCCTTCATAATTACTAACGTTTAATCTGCCATGTCGGCCCGTCGGGACCGTCTTTGATTGCCACACCCATGGCCTCGATCTCGTCGCGTAGGCGATCCGCTTCGCCCCAGTTTTTATCTGCCCTGGCCTGTTGCCGTTGTTGCAGCAGCTCCTCAATCTTGTCGGCATCAATCTCATTCGATGGCGGTGTCCACGCCTTCCAAGCTTCCGGACTAACTGTAAACAAACCGAGGAGCCGGCCACAGGACCGCAGCTGCTGCCGCAGTTCACCATTGTCCGGTTGCCGGGAAATTTCGTGGCGCAGCTGATGCATTTCGGTTATCGCCTTAGGCGTGTTCAGATCATCGCGCATGGCTTCCATGAAACCGTCCGAAGGTTGGCCGTCGCCCGTGGCTTCAGCGTTTTCCGGGATCAAATCATACCACTGATCCAGGGATCTCTGCGCTTCCTTCAGTGATTGCTCCGTCCAGTTTATCGGTTGCCGATAGTGGGTCATGAGCATGGCCAGGCGTATGGTTTCTCCCGGCCAGTTCTGCCGCACCTGATTGATGGTAATAAAATTTCCAAGGGACTTGGACATTTTCTCGCCTTCGACCTGGAGGTAGCCGTTATGCATCCAGATCTGAGCCATGAGGTCGCTATCGTTGGCGCAC
>JANQQM010000187.1 GCA_028289365.1 Salaquimonas sp.
ATCGGCAGTTCGTCAGCGACTGCCGATACGGCGGCAAATGAAAGGATCAATAAGGAGGCAATGGTTCGCATATCACTCTCTCAGATTGGAATTGGCCAAAGGGTCTCTTGGGATCATGCCCGACATCTTTCAAACCAGTAGGACAAGAATACGGCGCGTTTCCAAAGCGTTCAAGGTATGCCTGGTCACGATTAGCCGCCAACAAAAAAGCCTATGATGAATGCATTTGCGAGATCGACGAAGAATGCAGAAACCAGCGGCAATACGATAAAGGCCAACGGCGCTTGTCCATAGCGCTTCGTGACTGACGACATGTTCGCCAGCGCAGTCGGCGTAGCGCCTAAGGTAAACCCGGCAAAACCTGCGCTTAAGACGGCAGCATTGTAGTCGGAACCTACGACCCGGAAGAAGATGAAAAGGATAAACAAAACCGCCGCTGCAACCTGTATCGCCACCACGGTAATCAGCATAAGGCCCATGCCGGAAAGCGTCCATAGCTGCATGCTCATCAGGGACATTGCCAGGAAAATCGACAGACAATAATCCGAAACAACCGCCATTGCGCGCGTCCTGGCAGGCCAAGTGATCCCCGGGAAAATATAGGGGATCGTGTTTGACATGATGATCGCCACGATTAGGCAGGGAACAAATAGCGGTAGTTTCAGTCCAGCCGCCGCAATAGCCTCATTCGCGATGAACCCCAGAATAACCGCAACATTGGCAGCCAGCAGCGTGCGCATCAGACTGACATGATCGATGTCGTCATGTTCATCGCTGCCGTGCGGAAGGCCGACCACCGGATTTTCTTGCTGATCTGCCGTTAGTGAATTCTTCTCGATCAGATATTTCGCGATCGGTCCGCCGGCCAGTGCAGCACATACAAGGCCCAGGGTCGCAGTTGCGATCCCAACTTCCTCGGAAGCTGCAAAGCCGGTCAGTTGCTCGATTGTCGGCCCCCAGGCAATTGCCGTACCATGTCCGCCGATCAGCGATGCCGAACCCAATAATACTGCTGTTTCGTCGGGCAGGCCAAAGAGTTGTGCTCCAAACAAACCAACCAGATTTTGGAGGACGATGAACAAGACGGTCATCACCAGAAGCAGACCAAGCAGCTTGCCGCCCGCCACCAGATCCGCCAGGCGGGCGTTCAACCCGATGGTGGCAAAAAATATCACCAGCAGCACATCGCGCGCTTCCAGTTCAAAGCTGATTTCCACACCAAACCAATGGTAAATCGCCCAGATGACAAGCGCCGCTGCCAAGCCACCCGAAACCGGTTCGGGAATGCTGTAATCGCGCAGGAACGACACGCGACGCGTCAGAAACGCGCCGGTGAAGAATACAATCATGCCGATTGTAATCGCCAGAAAGTCAGGGATTTCAACCATGAACGACAGACCCGATTTATCCAGAAAAAGTCGGGCTCAACTGCACGCGGTTTCAGATAAAGTCAACTACTCGCGCTGGCCTCCGGAGCAACTGCATTGGCGAACTCGTCGAAAAATTTGCCTGCCAGTTTCTTGGCAGTGGAATCAATCAATCGACTGCCAAGCATGGCGATCTTTCCGCCGACATCCGCCTTGGCGACATAGCGCAAAATGGTGTTGTCACCATCGGGAACCAGTTCCACATCGGCACCACCCTTTGCAAAGCCGGCAACACCGCCATTACCTTCCCCCGACAGCGAAAACTTGTCGGGAGCGCCTTCATTGTCGAGCGTGACATTGCCACCGAATTTCGCCTTGATCGGCCCGACTTTCAGGGTGACCTTTGCTTCCAGTTCGGTATCCGATTTCTTTGTCAGTTCCTCGCAGCCCGGAATGCAGGCTTTCAGGATTTCCGGATCGTTGAGCGCGGCATAGACAACGTCACGCGGCGCCGCAATGTGAATTTCGTCTTTGAGTTCCATGAGTGTTTCCTAATCTGCCGTTGATCTTGCGCGCTATCTACGCGGTTTGCTTGTCAATGTTTCCGGATCGTAAACCCCTGCGCCGTATCTCGACAATCTCTGCCAAGATCGAAAGTGCAATTTCTTCCGGAGTAATTGCACCAATATCAAGCCCCGCCGGCGCTTTAAGGCGGGCAAGTTCATTGTCGCCAATGCTTTCGCTGCCGAGTTTTTCCTTGAGCGATTGCGCCTTGGCCCGGGATCCAACAAAGGCGACGTGATCCGAATCCGCCGCCAGCGCTGCCCGTAATGCTGCTAGATCACCGCGCCCCTGGGTGGAAACGATAATATATCTGTGGGATTTGCCCTGTTCCGGCAGTTCATAGCCATCAATAAGGTCCGACGATCGATCAAACTGATCGAGCTCGTCTGCCGGCGCACAGGCCACGGCCCTAAACCCAAAATTCGGTGCAAGCTCCACCAAGGCAATTGCGACCGGGCTTGAGCCAAGAACATATAGCTCAGGTAGGGGAAATACGGGCTCCACAAAGATGTCCATTGTACCCTTGCTCGGGCACATATTGCGGGCAAATTGGACGCCATCCTGTTCCTCGCCCGCGGATACACCGATTTCCTCAAGCAGGTCCTCCGGTTGAACGGAAACCAGACGCGACTGACCGTCTTCCAGCGCATGCATGGCTGCCTTCAGAACCGCACCACGCGCGCATCCACCCCCGATCCAGCCTTCGACGACTGACCCATCGGGCCGGATGATCGCCTTGGCACCCGCCTTTGCGGCCGTGACCGAAACCGTTCTGACCACTGTCGCAAGGACGAAAGTCTCTCCCGCCAGTTTCATGGCATGAGCACGATCCAGAATGTTTGCCGATTGGATCATGGTGATTACATCCGCGCCAGATCAGGTTCGAGTGCCGCCAGGCTTTCGAGCGTGTTTGCCGGCCTGAACAGATCGATATGGGGCAATGCCGCCGCCATACCACGTGCGACCGGTTCGTAATCCTTCCAGCCCTTTAACGGATTCAGCCAGATGATCTTGCAACCGCGTCGTTTCAGCCTTGCCAGCGAACGCGCAATAATTTCTGGCGGATCGGTGTCATAGCCGTCGGACAGGATCAGCACCACGGAGCGGCTGTTGACCGATTGCCCGGCATATTGATCGCAGAACGTCGCGAGATTTGAACCAATGCGGGTACCGCCACCGAAACCCTCGGCCATCAGCGACATCCGACCGACCGCACGCAGACTGTCATGGTCGCGTAAAGCATCGGATATACATACCAGCCTGGTATGGAACAGATATGCACTCGCATGGGCGTCTGCGCTGATTAGCCCCTTCAAGAACGCCAGAAAGACCCTTGCATAAACCGTCATCGAACCCGACACATCCAATAACGCAACCAGCCTGACCGGCCGGTCGGGACGGCGCTTGTACAAGAGCTCTATCGGTTCACCGCCATGTGCCACCGAATGGCGGACAACTCGGCGCAGATCAAGCTTTTCACCCCGTTTAGCGGCACGTCGCCTGCGGGAACGCCGGTCGCTCATAGCTTTTGCAAGTCTGTGTGCCACCGCTTCGGCTCGCGCCAGGTCTTCCGGTGTCATCAGCGTACGCAGATCGGTCTTGGCAAAATTGGTAACGCGCGAGCCGACCAGCTTGCCTTCGCCAGACGTTTCCGCTTCGCCCTCACCATCATCATCCGGAGCGTCCGCTTCACCGCTACCGTCAGTACTGCCTTCCTGCCTCGCCAGATGCGACGTGTGCAGAGGCTGTGGCCGCCATTTTTCTTCGGATTTTTGCTGCCTCTGGCGAACCAGTCCCTTGTTCATCCAATAGGCATTGAACAGGTCATCAAAGCGGCTGCGCTGATCGAAATCAGAGGCGCAGACGGTCTTCAGCGCCATGCGAACCTCCTCCGTGTCAACGGCATCAATGTTCGACAGAGCCTCCAGTGCCAGGCCGGTCTCCGGTGGACCAGCAATTATTCCATTTTCCCGCAAATGCGCGATAAAACCGGACATCCTGCCGGCAATCGTTTCACGTGCTGGAAAACGTGACGGTTGCATCACGCCGCCTTTCCGACGAGGCGCTGTTGTACTTCGATCGGTACGCTGGCGATATCAGCCTGGGTCTTTAACAGGCACACAAGTGTTGCCTGCACCTGTGCGGGATCATCAGCCAGGTCATTGACACCGAGACCGGATAATGCGGCAGCCCAATCAAGCATTTCCGCAATTCCGGGTTTCTTTTCGAGGTCTTCCTTGCGCAAGGCCTGAACGACGCCGACAATCTGTTCGGCCAGCCTTGCATTCAATCCTGGACGACGTTTTTCAAGAATGGCAAGTTCTGTACTGCGATCTGGATAATCGACATAGGCATATAGACACCGCCGGCGCAGCGCGTCCGACAGATCACGCGTCCCATTTGCTGTCAGGATCACATGCGGATGGGCTTTTGCTGTCACTGTTCCGAGTTCGGGAATGGTCACCTGAAAATCCGACAACAATTCAAGCAGATAGGCTTCAAATTCCTCATCGGCACGGTCGACTTCGTCAATCAGCAATACGGGGGATTTTTCTTCGCGGATCGCCTGTAACAGCGGCCGTTGCAAAAGGAATTTCTCCGAGAAGATCTGCTCCTCGATATCATCACCGGGGTTTTCGCCCTTGGCCCGAATTGCAAGTAGCTGCCGCTGATAATTCCACTCATAGATGGCGGATGAGGAGTCCAGGCCTTCATAGCATTGCAGGCGGATCAGCTTTGTGTCCTGCAGGGCGGCAAGCGATTTTGCAAGTTCGGTTTTCCCAACGCCTGCGGCCCCTTCAAGCAGGAGGGGTTTGCCGAGCGCTACTGCCAAATGCAGCGCCATCGCCAACTCGTCGCTGGCGACATAGCCGCCATCAAACAAATCCGATTGCAGGTCTTTCCAGGTCATATGCACGCTCCGGGGCCATGCAGCAGCTATGCC
>JANQQM010000220.1 GCA_028289365.1 Salaquimonas sp.
CTTGGTCTTCACCGGGTTGTAGGGTCCGTACGGTTTGGCCCAGCGGCAATCCAGAAGATTGGGAATTTGCCACCATATTGCATTCCCCTCAATAAATGAGTTCGCAGCCCCTTGTCGACCATAGCGGTTGAAGCGCCAAATGTCGAGAAATGGTTTAAAATTGGTTAATTTCTGTTGGAAGATAATTAACGGCCCAACCCACGGATATCTTTAAATAAATTCGTGATTGGGCGGAGCGCCGTTCCTACCTTGGATCGCGGAAGGCAAAATCCCGGATTTTTAGCACTGGTTTCAACAGATATTCGAACACCGTTCTGTCACCTGTAACGATCTCAACGGTTGCAATCATTCCGGGAATGATCTCGATATCTTTACCTAAGCGCGGGTTTTCATCCGCTTTTGTGCTGATAAGCACTTGATAGAACGTCTCGCGATTCTCGTCGGTAATCGTATCCGCACCTATCCGCTCGACTGATCCGGTCAGTGTGCCAAACTTCGTGTAGTCATAGGCGGATAGGCGAACAGTGGCTTTCAGCCCCGGTCTGATGAATGCGATGTCCTGCGGCCTGATCTTCGTTTCGATCAATAATCTGTCGTCGCTGGGAATGATCTCCACTATGGTGGCACCTGCCTGGACGACCTCGCCAATGGACGAAACATTCAGCTTGTTCACAACGCCACTTACCGGCGAACCTAGCGAGGTTCGACCAACCCGGTCTTCTGCTTCCAAGATGGCCTTTTCCACGACCGAAAGCTCCGCATTGGCACGTGAAATCCGCTCACGAACCTTGGAAAGAAAAAGCGAGCGATCAGCCTCAATCAATGTCTTGGCTTCCTCGACTTCGGCAGCCAGACGCGCCTTTGACGATTCCCAGATCTTCAGATCCGACCGCAATTCGGAAACGCTTCTCTCGATATTCAGAAGCTCGATCTCGGGTATGGCCCTGCGCTCGTGCAGTTTGCGGCTAAGCTCCAGTTCACGTTCACGAAAGACCAGCGCATCCTTGTTTTTGGTCGCCGAAGCTTCGGCCTCGCGCAACGCCTGCTCCTTTTGCACCAATTGCTGGTGACGAATGAATTCCTGTTGCCGACGGGTTTCGCGATCAGTATCGAATACTGCAATCTGGTCGAGATAATAGGGTGCCTCGATCGGCGAAACATCTTCCGGCATACCAAAACTGTCAGTTTCGGCAGATTGCGATTTCAGCCGGTCAAGCTCCGCTTCGAGCGCAAGCTTGCGTTGAATAAGTTCACCCAATTTGGCACTGGAGCCCACATTATCGATCTTGATAAGGATTTGATCCTGGTCAACAAAATCACCTTCCGAAACCAGAATTTCCGAAATGATACCCGGCTCGAGATTTTCCACCAATTGGGTTTGCAGCGACGGAATTACCGTACCTTCTCCCCGCGTCGTCTGCTCCACATTTGCAAAATAGGCCCAGACGAGAACACCGATCAGCGCAGCGGCAATGATAAAGAGAACAAACCATGCGCTGCGCGGAACATGGTTCTCGACCGCTGATCTGGGATTGTTTGCAAATTGAAATTCTTGATCAGCCATCACCATTACCTGTTTTGACAACCGCTGATTGGGCACTCTTCTTCTTCAGCGCGTCAAGAACCTGCTGCTTCGGTCCGTCCGCTGCAAGCTTTCCGTTCTCCAACACAACAAGACGCGAAATTAGTTCCAGAAGAGAATTCCTGTGGGTTGATATTATCAACGTCGTCTCTTCTGTCATCCAGTCCTTCAGTCCTCGAATAAACAGCTGTTCGCTGTGATTGTCCATGGACCCGGTCGGTTCATCGAGAAATAATATTTTTGGCCGCGCAATCAAGGCTCTGGCAAGGGCGACAGCCTGCCGCTGCCCCCCGGACAGTCCTTGCCCCCGCTCGCCGACCGGCATGGCATAGCCCAGCGGATGTGTCTGGGCGAAGGCTGAGACGCCCGTTGCAGCCGCGCATTTTTCAAAGAGCTCGTCGTCGGCAGAATTGCCAACCAGAATATTATCCCGGATCGTTCCGGTGAACAAATCTGCATCCTGTCCGCAGTAAAGCACCGCCTCGCGCAAGTCAGAGCGGTTATAATGCCTGGTATCCGTTCCATCGATCAGCACATTGCCGCTGCCCGGCATGTATAATCCGCTTAGCAACTTGCCAAATGTCGACTTCCCGGAACCGACCCGGCCGATTATGCCGACCTGTTCGCCCGCATCAACGGAGATTGAAAGATCATCAATGGCCGGCAGTTCTTCCCGCGGATAGCTGAAGCTGACATTGCTGAACTCAAAAGCGCCCGACTTTACCGCGCCGGCATTGTCCTGAAATTGGCCGTGATCCCGGTCAAGCGCCATCAATTTGTTCAATTGGCGAAGCGCGGTCATGCTTTGCTGGGTCCGCGCCAGTGTCATCGCAATGCTGCTCAGCGGTGCCAGGACGCGGCCAGCCAGGATGTTCGAGGCAACCAGGGCACCGATTGAAATCTCGCCATCGGCAACGAGATAGGCGCCCCATACCAGAATCAATACCGTTACACACTGCTGGGTGAACATGGTGAAGAACATGGCCAGCGATGACCAGAACCGGATCGAACTGCCAGATCTGACAGAGCCGGAAATCGCCTCCTCCCACTTCCGTTGCATCACGCCTTCGGCCGACATCGCCTTGATCGTTTCAATCCCGACCAGTGTTTCGACCAGCACGGACTGCCGGTTCGAGATCGTCTCCTGGGACTTTGCAACCGCCCGTCCCAGCGGTATCTGGATCAACAAGGTGACAATGAGAACGACCGGGACAGCGAATAGCGCCACCAATGCCAGCGGGCCGACTAGTAGCCACAACACGCCCAGGAAAATCCCGATGAAAAGCAGGTCTATAAGAGATGATATGCTTGCCGAGGTAAAAAAGTCCCTGACGGCTTCGAATTCACGAATATGGCTGGCGATTTCGCCCGCGCTTGCCGGCCGGGAAGCCATGGTGGCATCCATGGCCTGGTCAAACAGATCCGACGAAACGCGCATGTCTATTCGTCGGCCGGAGTGATCAACCACGATTGCCCTTAGCATTCGCAAGATGAAATCGAACACCAGCGCGATGACGACACCAATTGCTAGCGCCCACAAGGTCGAAATGGAGTTGTTGGGAATAACCCTGTCATAGACATTCATAACAAACAGGGGAACCGCCAGACCTAGCAGGTTGATGAACAGCGCCGCGGCAACCACATAAATCCAGGTCGCCCAATATTTGGAAACAACCGACCAAAGCCAATGGCCCTGGCGCAGTTTCTGGCCGCTTTCCAGTTCCTTGCCGGCAGCCGCATCAGCGACATAGATCACAACATCTTCAGCCTGCTGCGAAAGCGTGCCCTTGGCGACTTCAAGCACATTGGGCGCACCGGGGATGATCAGCCGGGTCATACCCTTGGAACCTTTTTCCGTGGCAATCGCCACGTCACCATTCTTGAGCGGTACGACAAATGGACAGACCAGCGCAGAGACGTCGGTAGCGGGCCGGTCTACGACCTTTGCAACCAGGCCAGACTTTTCCGCGGCGCGGCAAAAACTCTCCGCGTCAAGCTTGCCGCCAGCCAGTGGCAGGCGCTTCCGAACTTCGGCCTCGGAAAATGGCTTTCCGTGAAAAAACGCAAGGAATTCCAGCGCAGCCAAATAGGGGTCCGACGCAGCGTTTTGCTGCTGAGCGGCAAATTTGGTCTGTTCCAGTCGATTGGGTTTTAGCAAGGAAACACGGCCACTGTAGTTTCGTTCTTATAGTTGCAATTCGCCTATGCCAGCTATTGCGGAAGTGGCGCAAGCTCCCGTGAAACTACGTCTCTTACCGGCCGGATCAACGGTATCGGGGCCAATTGCTCGACGGTCTGTACATTTGCTTCCTCAACAGTACGAACATCGGGTTTTTCAACCGTATGTACATTGGTTTCGGCAGCAGTACGTATTTTAGCTTCTTCGGTGGTGCGTATTTTAGCACCAAATTCGTTTACATATTCTTCTATAAACGGCTCTTCGACAAAGGTTTCGACGCCATCAAGCCCGAAATAGGTGAGCAATTTGCCCATATTTGCGAGCAGTTCATAGGCCGAGAACAAACGCAGGGATTCGGAATTTGACAATTCGTATCGATTACGGAAACGGGTACTTTCTGCATCCAGCACATCAAGCAGATCTCGCTTTTGCGCCTCATATTCATCAAAATATGTCTTCACCAACTGTGTATTCTGCTCAAGCTGCTTTCGGATCGCGTTTACCTGGATCCGGCCTTCGGTGAACCGAGCCCAGGCGATTTCGATCTCTTCGCGAACCTGCCGCAACAGCACATCATGTTCAGCCTGAAGTTCCATCGAGCGTTCATTCAATTCACGCACACGGCTTGACCGTATACCGCCATCAAACAACTTCCAGCTAAGAACAAACATGCCTCTCAGCTCGTTGTTTCGCCCCGGCGTGCCGTCAATGTTCTCACCACGTATGGCAGCGCCTTCAATGCTCAGCTCTGGATAGAGGCTTCCCTCGAACTGTTTCTTTTCGAACTGGCTGGCCTCGATTTCCGAAAGGCTCGCCTTGATCCGCGGATTGTGCGTCGCCGCGAAGAGGACCGCTGATTCGCTCGAATGCGGGAGGTCATTGGGATAAGGAACCCCCAGCAGGCTACCAGCCTCGACGCCGATCGCGTTTTTGTATTTTGCCTTCGCGGATTCAAGGCTGATAATCACTTGAGAGACAAGCGACTTGGCTGCCTGAATTCTCTCTTCCGCCTGTTGGAGATCGCTGATTGGTGCATTTCCGCCAGAGAAACTGGCACGGATGCGGTCTGCCAGCTGTTCATGGCGCCGGACGTTCTCACGGGCATAGCGCAGCAGATCTGTCAACCGGGTTACGTCGATATAGGCTTCGATGCTGTTAAGCGCCACCATCTCGGAGCGGGCAAGAATTCTTTCCGACGAGGCGCTGATTCTGGCGCGCGACCGGTAGATGTCATTGGCACGATCAAACCCGTCGAACAGCACTTGCCTAAATTCTGCCGAAATCGACTTGTTATTACGCCAGACATCATTGACGTCGGGGCCCAGGCCCTCAGGCCGATCAATCCGCTGCTTGCCGTATTCGCCAAGCAGGTCAACCTCGGGGAACAATCGTCCTAGGGATTGGCGCAGGACTTCCTCGCTGGCGCGGTAATTCGCCTCGGCGGCTTCGATCTTTGGATTGGTGGCAACAGCTAGACGTACGGCTTCACTCAGCGACATCGCCGCTGAGCTGCTTACTGACGCCAGAAGCGCCGCAACCCCCCAACAACATATCTTATACATAACTGGCCATCCCTGCCGACCTTCAACGATAGTTCAATGCCCATTCGATTGAAAGCCTATCTGCCCGCCTTCGGCTACTGAATCTTGTCAGTGTTGCATTTTAGCAATGATGCCAATTGCAGCCGTTTGATCAGGGAATGTACCATCAGTTGGTAAATATATGATTTCTTTGCCATGCAATCATTGATTACAGTCGAACAACGTGCCGTAAACAATTGAAATAAATAATTATTTGTCTGTCGCTGTAAACACGGCATCCCAGTTTTTGCCAGGCGGGTTTACCCGATATTCGGTAATCCGGGTCTCGTATACAAACAGATATTCCGAGAATTCCAGACCCATCGTATCGGCCAAAATCGCCAATTCCTCGAGCGCATGATAGGCAGAATCCCAGTCCTGGCGTCGATATGCACTGATCATCGTCGCGTTCAGCGCCTTTAGCGCAACAAAGTCATCCGATTCCTTCAATTCCGGTCCACCGAGCAATGCATGGATGCGCTCCGGCTCCAATTTACCCTTCACCCGGATCAGATCGATCTCAATGACGGCAAGCTTATCGCGGACAATTTCAGCCGTCGTATCACCTAGAACGACCGAAATTCCAAACGGCTTTGACTGCCCCTCTAGCCTGGAGGCAAGATTCACCGCGTCACCAAGCGCGGTGTAGTCGAACCGCATCTCGCTGCCCATATTGCCGACGACACAATCGCCGGTGTTGATACCAATCCCGATATTGATCTTGTGGGGCTCCACTGGCTCCCCGTCTTTTGATCTTTCCTCTGCCTCAGTCTTGTAGGTCTCATTCAGGTTGGCGACTGCCTCCAACATGGTAATCGCCGCGCGGCATGCTTTCATTGCGTGATCGGGCGCCTCAACCGGCGCATTCCAGAAGGCCATGATCGCGTCGCCCATATATTTGTCGATCGTTCCTTCCTCAACCAGAATGGCATTCGACATCTCTGTCAAAAAATGGTTCATGAGCTTCGTCAGACCTTGGGGATTGTCCTTGAAACTCTCGGAAATCGTGGTGAATCCGCGAACATCGGTAAACAGGATCGACAATTCCCGTGTCTCACCACCAAGTACCAACATATCCGGTTCGTCTGAAAGCTGATCCACCAATGCCGGACTGAGATATTGTCCGAAGGCCGAACGTATCTGCCGCCTCTGCGCTTCTTCGCGAATATAGTTTCCCGTCGTGATCGCAATAAACGTCACCAGGGAGGCCGCAATCGGGAACGTTGGATCAATGAGCAGTCGTTCCTGGGCAAAGGCAAACCAGGAGCCGGCGGCGAACACACCGAACACCAACATCGCAGCCGCGGCGGCCCACAATGCGCCAATCCAGGGCACGATGGCGATGATGAGGATGCCCGTCAGCGCAGTGATCGCCAATTCCATTCCCAGCGCATAATTTGGCCGCTTCAGGAATTGGCTCGTCAGGATGTTTTCGAGGATCTGTGCATGTATTTCGACACCGGGAACTGCCGCATCCACCGGCGTCGGCCTGATATCCTTCAGCCCCTCCGCCGATGTTCCGACAAGGACCATTTTTCCCGCCAACGCACCTTGCGGAACGGTGCCGTCCATCACCTGGCTGGCGGAGATGAACCGCCTCGGATCACTATGGGTAAACCAGGGCCAGATCCGCCCATTGGTGTCAGTCGGCACGGATACCCCGCCAACGACGATCGCGCTGATCCCGGCATCGTCGCTGCGCACCAGGAACGCCTGGCCACCTGTTGCAATACGCAAGACCTCTGTCGATAGCGCCAGCCGGACCTTGTCGTCGGCAATCAGCACCAGCGGTACTTTGCGGATAATTCCATCCGGGTCGGGATCAACGGTAAAGACCCCCCTGCCCGCTGCCGCATTGCTTATTTCCTCAGTGTTTTGAACAAGGCCCGGGAACTTCGCAATAAATCTTGTCGGATCGGGCCCACGAAAGGCATAAGGCACTTCCGGTATCTCTTGTTTCTGGTCTTCGCTTGCCGAAAATCCTGTACCGGTCTCGCCTACGACCACGCGCGAGGCCTTCATTGCCTGGGCAAATGTCTGTTCATTGTCAGGCATCTGCATCAGCGCTTCACGAACATCTTCCGGCAGATTGCTGTTATCGGCAGCAATCAGCGCTGGCGACAGCCGATCAAGTTCCGAAAAGACAATATCAAAACCAATGACAATTCCGCCCTGCCGGGTGATGTTCGTCACCATCTCTGCAAGGCGGGTCCTTGGCCACGGCCACTGACCCTGGCTTTGCAGGCTTTCTTCGTCAATATCGACAATGATTACCGGCTGCTGGGCAAATTCACGAGGCTTCAGCCTTTGATACAGATCGAAGCTTTGATTTCGGATGTTCTGGACAAATACCGGATCGAGCACGCGAATGAACAACAGCACAAAAAGCAGCGCGAATGTGAGCAGTCTGGCAATACCAATCTTGCTGAAGAAGCGTACCAGGATCAATTTGCAAATCCTGCAGGCAAACTAACGTGCAATTCCCAACCTCGTTTATTCTGATGTTCCGTAAAGCCCGGCTTCCAGCCTATGTCGGAGTGTTCGAAAATAGCAAATGATTTGTGGGCAGCATCAGCGCAAATTGACAATTTTCCAGTACCAGGCGTTGTTGGTAGCGGCAGATCACAGCCGACACGCTCTGCAGATCGAAATACCACGCGTTTTCAACTGCAAAGCCAGCTTGCCTCGCCAAATGAAATAATGCAAAAACCACTAAGACTTACACAAGCTGCGCGGTATTTGGTTTGCTCGATATTTCATCCGCCTTCGCAACAGCATTTCAATTGATCACTTCAGGCGATCCTGACCTGGCAGAGATTGTCCTTTTGTCTTTGCGTGTCAGCCTGATTTCGATGCTGGTCTCCTGCCTGGTGGGATTGCCAATTGGCGCACTGATCGCGGTAAGCCGCTTTCGCGGCCGTACGGCAACCATTATTTTGATCAACGCGTTAATGGGGCTTCCACCGGTTGTGGTTGGCCTGGTGGTTTACCTGTATTTCTCGCGTTCTGGTCCGTTGGGTTGGCTCGGCCTGCTCTACACGCCGACCGCGATGATCATTGCTCAGACAATTCTCATTACCCCGATTGTGGCCGCACTCTCGCGCCAGATCCTCGAGGATCTCCACCGCGAATATGCTGAACAATTCAGATCGATGGGAATTTCAAGCGCCCAGGCGGTAAAGGCCATTTTGTGGGATGGCAGGTACTCGTTGATCACGGTTGCCCTTGCCGCTTTCGGACGTTCTATTGCAGAGGTTGGTGCGGTAATTATCGTCGGCGGCAATATCGAGCACTTGACCCGCGTCATGACAACCGCCATAGCGCTTGAGACATCGAAGGGAAATCTGGCACTAGCGCTGGCGCTGGGCATAATTCTTCTGATATTGGCACTGGCCGTGAATGCAATCGCGTCAGGCCTCCGCCTAACAGTCGGGAAACTCGAAAATGCTTGAGAAATCGACGGTAAAATCAACAAATATCTACAAAATATATGACAGGAACTCACCCAATTCCTTCCTGCCCTTGCTATGCCGCAATCTTACATACAGGGCAGAAAAACGGAACCTGATCGATGATCTGAACCTGTCGATTGATTCCCCGGGTGTCACGGTGGTTCTGGGTTTCAACGGCGCCGGCAAGAGCCTGTTATTGCGCCTGCTCCACGGCCTGATCGAACCGACAGCTGGTTCGGTCCTTTGGGCCGGCAAACCGCTAAACAATAAAATCAGGCACCGGCAGGCAATGGTCTTCCAGAAACCGGTGCTTTTGCGTCGTTCGGTCATCGAAAACATCAATTTTGCATTGGCAACGAGAGGCATCCGGAACCGCGATCGCTGCGAATTGGTGCTTGAACAGGCTGGCCTCTCCGCAATTGCTAATCGCCCTGCCCGACTGTTGTCCGGCGGCGAACAGCAAAGGCTGGCGCTCGCTCGCGCGTTGGCAGTCGAGCCGGAAGTGCTGTTCCTCGACGAGCCATCTGCAAACCTTGACCCAAGTTCGGTAAATGCCATTGAAAACAATGTTTTGGAAGCATCTCGAAAAGGCACGAAGGTCATATTTGTGACCCACGAACTGAGCCAGGCTCAACGCTTGGCTGACAACATTGTGTTTCTCCATCGGGGCAAGGCGACTGAACATGGTGAGGCGGATCGGTTCTTTTCCAATCCCGCTTCAAAGGAGGCGATGGCCTATCTTGAAGGCCGTCTGTTCGTCTGATCGCAACAATTGAAGGTGAAACTGGTGCTGGTCAGTACAATGATGCGGTTTGCATTGGTTTTTCTTGCGATATTGCTCGCCACGACAACGCTCGCCCGATCCCAATCAATCCTGGTCCAGTCGACGACATCGACCGAGAATTCCGGCCTTTACGACCATCTGCTGCCGGTTTTTGAGAAAAAGACCGGCATCTCGGTAAACGTCGTCTCGGTCGGTACCGGACAGGCCATCAAGAATGCCAGAAACTGCGATGCCGACATCCTCCTGGTTCATTCCAAACCGGATGAGGAAAAATTCGTCCGCGACGGCTACGGCATCAAGCGGCATGACCTCATGTACAATGATTTCATCATAATTGGCCCGCCAGAAGATCCTGCCGGGATAGATAACAGCAGCGATGCGCCCTCCGCCCTCCGGAACATTTCCGAACAGAAGTCGATCTTCGCGTCTCGGGGCGACAATTCCGGCACCCACAAGAAAGAGCTCTCCATTTGGAAGAAGGCCGGGATTGATCCGGATATCCATTCTGGCACCTGGTACCGGTCCACTGGCTCCGGCATGGGCGCTACATTGAATGCCGCCGTCGGAATGGGGGCTTATACAATAACTGATCGCGCGACCTGGCTGAGTTTTGCAAACAAGGCCGACTTCAAGATCCTGTTTGAAGGCGATCCGTCACTGCACAATCAGTATGGAATTATTCGCGTCAACGAAGAGAAATGCCCCGCTGCAAACCACGCTGATAGTCAGGCCTTCATTGATTGGATGATTTCCGACGAAGGTCAGGCACGGATTGCAAGCTTCAAGCTGGACGGAAAACAGGTATTCTATCCGAACGCTCCCGCATCCGCGATGTAACTGTGTATCGCTTCCTGGTACCTTCCGTCTGGCTGATCAATCAAAGACGATCGCCGGTGCCGAGCTCATGTCGCGCTCTTCCAGCAATCTTTTCCAGGCCCGGTCGGCAATGTCACGGTAAATTTTCGCGTGCGGACCGTCGCTGTCTGAAACGACAACTGGCGTACCCGCATCCGAATTCTCCCGGATTTCCATATGCAGGGGAACATTTCCCAAGAACGGCACGCCGATGCGGTCGGCTTCACTTTGAGCTCCGCCATGCCCGAATATATCGGACTTCTCGCCACAATGCGGGCAGATGAAATAGCTCATGTTTTCGATAATGCCCAAGACCGGCACCTCAACCCTGCGGAACATGTTCAGTCCCTTGCGGGCATCAATCAGCGCCAGATCCTGTGGCGTTGAAACGATCACCGCCCCCGACAGCGGCACCTGCTGTGCCATGGTCAACTGAGCATCCCCCGTGCCAGGTGGCATGTCGACTACGAGCACATCAAGCTTGCCCCATTCCACTTCCCGCAGCATCTGCGTGAGGGCAGAAATCACCATAGGTCCGCGCCAGATCATCGGCGTCTCTTCATCAACGAGGAACCCCATGGACATGACTTTCATGCCGTAGCCGTCCATTGGTCTCAAGGTCCGACCTTTGATCGTCTGTGGCTTTCCGGTGATCTTCAACAAGCGCGGTATTGACGGGCCATAGATATCTGCATCAAGCACGCCGACCTTTAACCCGTTCGCCTGTAGGGCCAACGCCAGATTGACCGCCGTTGTCGATTTACCAACACCACCTTTACCCGAAGCAACGGCGATGATCGCCTCAATGCCGGGAATGCCAAGCTTCTGGGGCACGCCCTGTCCGCCGCCCGGACCCTGCCCGCGCATTTGCGGCGGAACGACTCCGGGTTGCGTGCCCTTTGGCGCGGTTCGGCTCGGCGGCGGCTCATTCGCTTTTGCGCCGGAACCGGGTTTCTTTGCAGCG
>JANQQM010000223.1 GCA_028289365.1 Salaquimonas sp.
TGCCAGGCTATTGGTCTGCAAACGACCGGTCTGGCTGCTGGATGAGCCAACCGGCGCGCTCGACAAGAAATCCGAAGCGCGGTTTTCAAGGATTGTCGAAGACCATCGCAGCCAAGGGGGCATCACGATTGCAGCGACGCATCAACCGCTTGGATTGAAAAACACGAAGAAGCTTCAGCTTGACCCGGTTGAACAGAAGGCAATGTCATGATTGCGCTTCTTGTTCGTGAATTGAGGCTGGCGGTCAGGGCAGGTGGTGGGGCGTTGACCGGCGTATTGTTCTTTCTGGCCGTCGTTTCGGTGGTGCCATTTGGTGTTGGACCGGATCTCAATCTCCTGGCCCGGATCGGCCCGGCCATGCTGTGGATCGGTGCGCTTCTTGCCATGTTGCTAGGTCTTGAGCGGTTGTTCCAAGCGGATCGCGAGGATGGTTCCCTGCAATTGCTGCTCATGTCCGACTATCCGCTAGAACTGGTGGTATTGGTAAAATGCCTGGCGCATTGGCTTGCGACCGGCCTGCCATTGATTGTGGCCACACCCATATTCGGTCTGATGATGAATATGGAGCCGGCCCTGATCCTGGCGGTAATTGCCACGCTGTTTGCCGGAACGCCGGCGATTACCTTTGTCGGTGCCGTTGGCGCCGCAGTCACGGTTTCACTTGCTCGTGGTGGTCTGTTAATCGCGATATTGGTCTTGCCGCTCGTCGTACCGGTCCTCATTTTTGGCGTCACGGCAGCCTATGGTGCGGTGGAGGATCCGGCGCCGTTTTTGCCGCCATTCCTGTTATTGTGTGCCCTGACACTGTTTTTTTCCGTTCTGGGGCCATTTGCAGCCGCTGCGATGTTACGTCATGCGGCAGATTGATCAGAATCAAGGCTATAATGTTGAAAACCGGTAATACCAATGTGATCAAATGCAATTGTCTCTACCGTGTAATGTGTCTACATGCAGCAGATGAAAGCAGCGCCCGAAATCATGTCTGAAACGAGCATCAAACCTGCAAGCGTCTGGGATTACGCCAATCCTACGCGCTTTCTCGGGCTTGTGGACCGGATATTACCCGCTTTTGTGATGTTGACGATCGTCAGCATGGCAATCGGGCTCTGGATGGCGTTCAGCGCTCCGGAGGACTACCAGCAGGGGGCGACCGTCCTGATCATGTTCCTTCATGTTCCAGCCGCCTGGCTGGCGATGATGGTCTATACCATTATGAGCGTTTCCGCGCTTGGGACGCTTGTCTGGCGGCATCCGCTAGCCGATGTTTCGCTGCGTGCAGCTGCACCGCTGGGTGCTGCATTCACCTTTCTTGCGCTGATTACCGGTTCGCTTTGGGGCAAGCCGATGTGGGGCACGTGGTGGGTGTGGGATGCCCGGCTCACTTCGGTGCTCGTCTTGTTTATCATCTATATGGGCCTGATTGCCCTGTCGAAGGCGATCGAGGAACCGTCCGTTGCCGCACGGGCGCTGGCAATCATAACGCTTGTCGGTTTCATTAACATACCGATCATCAAGTTCTCGGTTGACTGGTGGAACACGCTTCACCAGCCTGCAAGCGTTTCGAGATTTGACCGGCCGGCCATGGATGTCGCATTTCTGTATCCGCTTCTGGTCATGGCGCTTGCCTATACCCTGTTATTCTTCACCCTGCATTTGATGGGAATGCGTAACGAAATATTGAGACGCCGGATCCGGTCGATGAAAATGCAAACAGCGCGTCAGGCAGAAGGTAGTTGATCGATGTTTGGCCAGTATTCAGGATTTATCATTCCGTCCTATCTTATTTCTGCAGCCGTGATCGCAGGCCTTGTTGTTTGGACGGTCCTTGTCTACCGGAACAGACGCGCGGAAATCCTTGAACTGGAAAAACGGGGCGTTAAGCGCCGTTATCAAAAAGAAGCAGAATGAGTGAGTCTGAAACAGAAGCGCCATCCATGCAAGCTCTCTCCGGCCGCCGCTGGTTTGTGGCTGCACTGCCATTGCTCATTTTTCTGGCACTTGCCGCGATCTTTCTGAAGCAATTGCTGGAGGGTGGAGACACCCGCGAGATTCCCTCTGTGCTGATCGGGAAGCCTGCCCCCGAAATCTCTCTGCCTGAATTGGCCGGTCTGAAAAATTCGGACGGGCAACCGATACCGGGAATTTCAACCGAATCGCTTGCCGGCAAGGTCAGTGTCGTCAATATCTGGGCGAGCTGGTGTGCGCCTTGCCGTGCCGAGCATCCCTTTATAATGGAACTGGCGCGCGATGATCGAATTCAGGTCGTCGGCCTGAACTACAAGGATCAGAATGCCAATGCCTTGCGATTTCTGGCGCAATTAGGCAATCCATTTTCGGTGGTTGGCGTGGATCAACGTGGCAGCGCTGCGATCGATTGGGGGGTCTATGGCATTCCCGAAACCTTTATCGTCGATGCCGAGGGAATCATACGTTTCAAGCAGATAGGACCGCTCTCTGCCAAGAGCTATCAGGAAAAATTTCTCCCGGCACTTGAGAAGGCAATCGCCGGCACTTCCGGCTGAACCGCTTCCAATTTTAGAGGAAGCGCCCTAGGTTCGACAGATGTCCTATCCGTTGCAACCCTCATTCGAGAAGTCCGTTCCACGCGGTGATACGCATCAGCGGTCCGTCTGCGAGCATTGCGGCTTTGTAAATTATCAGAATCCGAAGATTGTCATTGGTTCCGTTGTTCGTCATGAAGATCGGTTTTTGATGTGCCGCCGGGCAATCGAGCCGCGCCGCGGTTTCTGGACCATACCGGCAGGTTATCTTGAAATGCATGAAACGCCCGAGGACGGTGCCCGCCGGGAGGCGTTTGAGGAAGCCAATGCCGAACTGGATTTGAGAAGTCTGCTGGCTGTTTATACGGTGGCGCGCCTCTCCCAGGTACAGTTGATCTATCGGGCAAGGCTGGCGGTCGGTGAATTTTCTGCCGGCGAAGAGAGCCTAGAAGTAGCATTATATGAATGGAATGAGATTCCCTGGGAAGACATCGCCTTCCCGACGGTCGGCTGGGCGCTGGAACATGACCGCATGGTTGAAGCAGGTGAAGCGGCGGGGCCATTTGTCAATCCGCCCGGCGGTTCAACCGATCTTCATCTCTAAATAATCAAGACGTGGCGTCGGACTGGTTATCGGTGGCCGGTTTGTCCAGATGGTGGCGCTGGATCAAGGGCAGCTGCAACAGCATGAATACCATGGTCATCGGCATGGTGGCCCAAACCTTGAAGTTCACCCAGGTGTCGGAGGAGAAATTACGCCAAACCACTTCATTGGCTATCGCCAGGAAAATGAAGAACAGGCCCCAACGCAAGGTCAGTTTGCGCCAACCTTCCTCGTCCAGACTGAAGGCGGCGTCAAAAACATAGGCCAGCAATGATTTTCCAAATACCAGGCCGCCCAGCAGAATTATCGCAAACAGGCAATTGACGATGGTAGGCTTCATCTTGATGAAGGTTTCATCCTGGAGCCATAGCGTCAGAAGTCCAAACACGACCACGAAAAACAGCGTGACAAGAGGCATCACCGCGATGTGGCGCAATACTGCAAGCGATATGGCCTGCGAGATCAGCATCGCAACCATCAGAAATGCGGTTCCGACGAAAATCTTTCCGCCCAGGGCCTGGAGTGGCGGCCAGGCGGCGGCCAGTTCCTCGCCATAACGATTGGCCAGAAAAAACACGACCAAGGGACCAAGTTCCAGGACCAGTTTCAATACGGGTGAAACCTCACCTTTTTTCGTGTTGGCTTGCATATCAGTTTACACCTGCTGTTTCGGGCATTGCGTCCAATCCTGCGATTGACCTTGCAAAATCTGCAGCTTCAAACGGCTCCAGGTCGTCAACCTGCTCGCCGACACCAACGAAAAATACCGGTAGTTTATGTTTTGCTGATATCGCGACGAGAATGCCGCCTCGCGCAGTGCCGTCGAGCTTGGTCATCACCAGGCCATTGACGCCTGCGACCTTTTCGAAGATCTCGACCTGGTTCATCGCGTTTTGTCCGGTGGTCGCATCCAGTGTCAGCAGAACGGTGTGCGGTGCTTCGGGATCCTGTTTCTTGAGCACCCGGATGATCTTTTCGAGTTCGGCCATCAATTCCGCCTTGTTCTGAAGCCGGCCAGCGGTATCCATCAACATGACATCATAATTTTCCTTAGCCGCGCGTTCATAGGCATCGAAAGCGAGGCCCGCCGCGTCCGCGCCGATTTTGCGGGCAATTACAGGTGAACTGGTGCGCTCGCCCCAGATTGTCAACTGTTCGATGGCAGCCGCCCGAAAAGTGTCACCAGCGACCAGGAGCGTCGAAAATCCTGCATTTGCAAGTTTTGCAGAGAGTTTGCCGATGGTGGTGGTCTTGCCTGATCCATTGACGCCCACGACCAGTATGACATGAGGGCGGTGATCAAGGTCGAGTTCCAAAGGAAGGGCGACAGGTGCAAGCGTCTTTTCGATCTCGTCAGCCATGATCTCACGGACTTCCTGTTCGGTGACATCCTTGCCGATACGCTGCTGGGCCAGGGCATCGGTTATTCGCATGGCGGTATCGACGCCCAGATCCGCCTGGATGAGTACGTCCTCAAGCTCCTGAAGCGTGTCTTCATCCAGTTTCTTTTTGGTGAAGACTGCGGCGATGTTTCCGGTCAGCGCCTCCGAGGAGCGTGACAAACCGTTCTTCAGGCGTCTGAACCAGCCGACCTTGGGTTCTTCGACCTCGACCGGTTCAGGTTCCTTTGGCTTCTTGTCCTCTGTTAGCGCAACCTTGCCTTTCTTGACCGGTTCAGGCGCGTCCGGCTTCGGCGTCGGCTCCGTTGTTTCGGCGG
>JANQQM010000225.1 GCA_028289365.1 Salaquimonas sp.
GCTCTCGTCAAGCGCCCCCCAGCTCATCAGCGGCATGGCCGTGCCTGAATCGACCAGTGGCAGCGAGCCTTTCAGATAGCCGGATGAGGTCTGGTAGTCGATGTTTGCTTCACCGCGCTCGAACATCAGGCGTCCGTCACCACGGCCCTTGATGCCGAAGACCGGCTCTACATCCAATCCGAGCATTTTCCAGGCCAGAAGCGGAACAAGATCGAGGCTGGTTGCGCCCTGGGCACCGTAGATGAACTTGATGTCCTTCAGCGCATTGGCCGAACCATCGAATTTCTCACCGATTTCCTTGGTGGTGTAAGCAACGCCGCCGGTGCCGGTGGCCATAACGGGTTTCCAGTCCTTGTATTCATAGCGAACGCGCGGATCACCCAACAGATATGGGAACTGGGTCGAACCGGATGAACCGAACATTACGGTACCGTCGCCATTCTTCTGGTTCTGGAACCAGTTTGCGCCCTTTGTGGAGCCAGCGCCGGGCATGAATTTCACGACAACGGTTGGTTCGCCGGGAAGTGCTTCAGAAAGCAGTGGTGCAAAGAAGTTTGCCCATTTTGCCGAACCGCCAGTTTCCGAGAAAGGAATGGTCCACTGGATGGTTTCGCCGGCCATGTCTGCGGCCTGGGCAGCAGTGCCGACACTCAATGCAAGCGCGCTGGTCGCCAGTAAACCTGTGATATTCTTGAGTAATTTCATATTTTCCTCCGAGGTGTGCGAAGGAGGAATGCAGGCAGGCATGGGGCCACGGATGCATCTCCTCCCAAAAATGCAGTATTGACAATCATGCTAATAGCGTTCGAACCTTTCACTGAGCTTTCAAGCCGGAGAAGAAATGAGAATAGCGATAATCGAGGACAACAAAGCACTTGCCGACGGGATCGCCAAGTCGTTCATGTCGGAGGGGCATGGTGTCGATCAGATCCATGATGGTGACCATGCGCTCTCGTTCCTGATGGACGAGAAGACCGATCTGATTGTCCTCGACGTCAATCTACCTGGTAAATCAGGTCTGGAAATCCTTCGCAATTTGCGGAACGCGAAGGATCAGACGCCGGTCATTCTGTTGACGGCTCGGGACACGATCAATGACAAGGTTGATGGACTTGATCTGGGCGCCGACGACTATTTGACCAAACCATTCGAGCTGGCGGAGTTACTGGCGAGATCCAGAGCTTTGCTTCGCAGGGCGAGCAAGGAGATCACCGCCCCGGTCAAGATTGGCCGGTTGGTATTTGATGCCGCCGCCCGGCAGATATCTATCGATGACGATGTGATGGAATTGCCGAGACGGGAATTTGCCCTTGCCGAGATACTAATCAACCGGAAAGGCCATGTGATCTCGAAGACGCAGATCATTGAGCATCTGTATGGTGTCGGCGCCGATGTCGAGGAAAGCACTATCGAATTGTATATTCATCGTTTGCGCAAGAAACTTGAACAATCCGGAACGGAAATCAAAACAGTCCGCGGCCTTGGATATTGTTTCAGGGAAGTCAAATGAACTCGATACGAACCAGATTGCTGGTCTGGCTTTTGCTGCCGCTCACCGCGATTGCGGCGATCGTTTCGCTGGAAACGTTTTATGCCGCAAAGCGCATTTCAAGCGATCTGCATGACCGGACCTTGCTTGCTGCGATGCTAACCCTGTCAGAGAATATCGTTGCTTCAAGCGGCAGCCTGCTGGCAGATGCCACGCTTGAAATGCTGACTGACAATCTGGGGGATGAGTTTTTCTATTACGTAAAGGGGCCGGAAGGCGCATTCGTCACGGGCTATTCCGGATATCCGCGTCCGCCGGAGGGTGTCGAGCTGATCGATGCCGAACCGATTTTCTATGATGGTGTATATGCCGGGGCACCGGTGCGCGTGGTAGCGGTCAGGCAATTGCTGTCAGGACGCGAACTTAATGGCTGGACGACAATCACCACCTGGCAGCAGAATACGGAACGGGACGAATTGACCCTCAGCCTGTTTGCCCGTTCGCTGGTGCGGTTGATCTTGCTCGTGCTTGCTGCAGGTGCGATTGTCTGGTTCGCGGTTTCGGTTGGTCTGCGGCCGCTGGTGCAGTTGCAGCAGGCGATCGAGAACCGGACGCCCTATGATTTGAACCCGATCAAGCGTGCGATGCCGGTTGAACTCTCGGGCATTGTCAACTCGATGAACGAGTTGTTCGAGCGGGTTGCCAGATCGAAGCGAAACAGGGAGCGCTTCATCGGCAATGCCGCGCACCAGCTAAGAAATCCGGTGGCGGCGATCAAGGTCCAGGCGCAAGCTGCTCTGGCCTCCGGCAAGCAGGATGATCTGGAATCGGGTCTGGAGCAAATCGCCGAAACAAGCGACGAGACGGGCAAGATGATTAATCAGATGCTGGCGGGCGCGAGCGCGCATGCGCTATCGGGCGAAAGCATGGAAGTGTTCGATCTTGCCAAGACCGTGGCGAATGCAACGCAAACCGTCGCAGCAAATGCATTGGATAAGGGTCAGGAAATTTCGCTCAACCTGTCACCTGAAACGCTATCCTATCGTGGCAATGAAATCCTGTTGCAGGAGGCGATCGTCAACCTGGTTGAAAATGCCATCCGGCATAATGACGAGAATACTGCGATAGAGGTCAGCCTGTCGGTCAACGATGATGATATCGAGATTTCTGTTGCCGACACCGGCCAGGGTTTCTCGGAAGAGGAATTTCTGGAACTTAGCCAGCCCTTCCTGACCAGGGGAGAAAATCAGAACGGCAGCGGGCTTGGGCTTTCGATCTCGAAGGATATTTCAAAATCCCACGGCGGATATTTGGCAACGACCGCCTTGCCCGGTGGCAAGAAGATTTCAATCATGCTGCCAATTATCAAAACCGCCGCGTGATGCAGTCACCAGTCTATCGTACGAAACGATTTGCGAACTCGGCAGGAAGTCCCATTGCCTTCAGCGAGGCAGCGTCAGGCCGGACACCGTCCGTCATGGCATTTGAAAGGCTGTGGGCTGCTCTAATCCGATTGAGAAAAGATGCTGTTTTCATGATATTTTCCTTTCAGTTACGGGACATATCTAATGCTTCCGGCAGCCGTTAGGTAGTGGTTCTCGCGCGATGCTGCCATGCACCCTGTGCATGTCAAATATCACGCTGAGAGCGTAATCAATTTTCGGCGTTACCGGTCCAAACCTCAGGATTGATCATGTGGATGGGGTTGCCGTTCGCATAGGCGACTATCTGGTCGAAAATGTCACTGAACTGGGTGTCATATTCCTCGCGGGTGACGTAGCCAAGATGCGGGGTACAGACCACATTCGGCATTTTGAGCAGGGGATGATTGCCATCCAGGACCGGCTCGCTCTCATAGACATCAACTGCGGCCATGCCTGGCCTTCCGGCTTCAAGCGCTGCAGCGAGCGCCCCTTCCTCGATCAGCCCGGCACGGCTAGTATTTACCAGCAGGGCATCGGGTTTCATCATTGCCAGATCCTGGCCGGTAATGATCCCGCGGGTATCCGGGTAAAGCCGGATATGGAGGGATATCACATCGCATTCAGCGAAGAATTCATCGCGATTGCCGGTTGCCCTGTAGCCGTCGGCGATTGCCCTTTCGCGTGATTGTTCGCCGCCATAGACCAGGACTTCCATTCCAAACGCAGCGCCATATCTGGCCACGGCTTCACCAATCCGGCCATAGGAGTGAATGCCGAGTGTCTTGCCGCGGACGGTGGATCCAACGCCGATCTGCCAGGTCCCATTTTGAAGCGCCGCCATTTGCTGAGGTATCTGGCGCATTGCTGCCAGTATCAGGCCGAAGGTCAGTTCGGCTGCGGCAAAGGATGGGGTTCCTGCATGCTGATTTGAACAGACCAAAACACCGTTTTTGGTGCAGGCCTCAATGTCGATATGCGGATAGACGCTGCGTTGGCTGATCAGTTTGAGGTTCGGCAGCTGATCGAGAAGCTCGGCCTGGATCTTTGTGCGCTCACGGAACAGGACCAATACTTCGGTTTCCTTCAAACGCCGGGCCAATTGGTCAGCGTCCTGGAGATGGTCATTCCAGACGGTCACGTCGTGACCTTCCAGTTTTTGATAACAGGGAAGGGTTCTTATCGTGTCGAAATAGTCGTCAAGAAGGGTGATTTTCACAGGGCATCTCCACTGGCATCATCATGGGGTCGATGCCTTTGCGGAGACACACATAGTGCAATCACAAAAATGATCCAAATCCTAGTTTTGGTTGGCGTATGATTCCAGGATATCCATCAACGCGTCGGAGCGGTTTTTGTCCTGAACTGCTGCATGCGGCATCGCGAATTTTCCGATGTCGTTGTCGAAATATTCGCCGGAACGATCGGAAAATTCATCCGAGATTGCGGCGCGTGAAATGATATCGGCGCCAATGGCAATATTGTTTCCTGCCACGCCAAATCCTTCCGTGACCATCTTGGTGGCAAGAAGCGAGCCAGGATTGACCGCAAGGATGGCTGGCCCATCGTTCAGGGACTTTGCGAGCGCCTGGCTCCACATCGTGATCGCAAACTTGCTTTGCGCGTAGGCATCCATATCGCCGACGCGCCGGTTGCCCTTGAGCGCCTCGAGGTCGACCGGGGCCTGCGCTGCAGAGGAGAGATTCACAACGCGGCCTTTGCTGTCCATCAGCGGTAACAGGCTCCTAGTTAGCATATAGGGTGCGATGGTGTTGACTACGAAGCGCACATCCTGTCCGTCTTCGTTGACGGGGCTGGATGTCTTGTAGACTCCGGCATTGTTGATCAGGACGTCGAGATGGTCGTGTCGTTCTGATACCGCCGCCGCCAGTGCCGAGACATCATCGAGGCGCGACAGGTCGGCAACAAATGTATCGGCAGCGCCGCCGATTGCGGCACTTGCGTTCTCCAGCTTTCCGGGATTGCGGCCGTGCAGGAGGATACGATGCCCCTGGGCGGCCAACATCTTGGCGGCTTCCAGGCCGATACCGTCGGTCGAGCCGGTAATGAGTATGGTCTTGGTCAATTGGATATCCTCTTAGCTGGCAAAATCGGGCAACACCTCATCGGCCAGGCGTTTCATGGTTGTTTCAATGTCTGCCCGATTGAATCTGAGGTTCAGGGCGACATGATTGACGCCGATCGTCCGTAATTCCTTCAGGTATTCGATAAGTGGGCGCGCACCCGAACGGAAACCGAGATGGATCGGTTGGGCCGGCGCATCCGGATCCTCTTCAAGATCGATATAGAGCGATTGAATAACCGGTTTGTTGTTCAGACCCGCTCTGGCGATCTGGTTGCGGTATGTCGTGATAACGCGCTCCTGGACGTGAGCCGGACGTGGATAGGTCAACCATCCATCGCTATTTTTCGCGATCCATTCGGGATCCTGTCGGCTGCCTCCGGTAACAAGAAGCGGGAGCCTGCTGCCAGTCGGTTTCGGCAGCATATCCATGTTTTGCGGATTGCCATGAACATTGGCAAATGATGGGTAGGGGTCTGCCATCCTGCGGATGTATTCGAAGCTCTCTCGGAAGCCTTCAGCCCTTGAATCAAAGTCCATGTTCATTGCCGGATACTCTTCAGGACGGTCGCCGGACGCGACGCCCAGAAGCAAGCGTCCGCCGGACAACACGTCAACGCTCGCGGCAGCCTTCGCGACATGGGCGGGATGGCGAAGCGGCAAGACGATGCTGGCGACACCCAGCGCAATGCGATTTGTGTTTGCCGCCAGCATGCCGAGATAAACAAACGGGTCAAAAACTTGTCCGGCATCTCCGAATGAAGGCACGTTAAAAGGAACATCGCGCAGCCATAATGCGGAAAAACCCAGTTCTTCGGCCAGCCTGACCCGCTCGAGGTGATGGTCCATGGTCGGCACAGCGCTCGTTGCGTAAGTCTCCAATGGAACAACCAAACCGAGGCTAAGGCCACCAGGCTTGAATGTACTGTTGAAGGACCGATTGATCGGTTCAAACTCTGTATTTTCTGGCGTGTCGAGCATGACTATTCACTTCTGCTTTCGACGGTTCTCGAATTTGGTTGATTCCGCCAAATTCAGGAAAGATCGTCCTTTCCCTCGATCAGGAAATGAAAGCTCTCGGAACCACCATGGCGCGCTTTCAGATATGGCTGATATTCGGGATCGGACATAAAGTCCAATGCGGCGGTTTTTGATGGCCATTCCAGAATGATGCGTAATGCTGATGGGCGTTCTTCGCCTTCTACCTGCTCGTGATTTGCGGTGCGGGCGAGATATTTGCCGCCATATTTTTCGACGAGCCTGTTGGCATTTGGAAGGTATTCGGGAATCCAGTCTTCGCTGGTGGGGGTGACCGCCAATACAGAATAGTAAGCCATCATCATATCCTTCAGTTTGAGACAACGCTGCCTTTCGGCGCAACGACATTCCCTAGATAAAGGTTGCAAAACTGGAATAAACTGCGAAAATTTTGCTTCAGAATTCGGAAATTGAATATAATAAGATGGATACAGATGCGCTCAGATTGTTTGTGCTTGCCGCCGAGAAACTGAACATCAGTGCTGCGGGGCGAGAACTTGGCATGGCGCCGGCAGTGGCCAGCGCCAAACTGGCCAAACTTGAAAAGTCTCTTGGTACGGATCTCTTGCACCGCTCGACAAGGAAGGTTTCGCTCTCGATTGAAGGTGCGGAGTTCTTGCCGTTCGCGCGCGAAATTCTTGCCCAGGAGAAAGCGGGCAGGGCAGCGCTTGGTCAGGAAGGTATTGGGGTCAGCGGGACATTGCGTTTCACTGCACCCAGCACGTTTGCTCAGCTTTATATCGTTCCGCTCTTGCAGGACTTTCTTTCGCAATATCCCGATATCAGGCTCGATCTGCGCCTGTCGGACGTCCGTTATGATTTGATCGAGGGTAGCTTCGATCTCGCGCTTCGCAACACTGCGCTGGAAGATACGAGCATGAAAGGCAGGAAGCTTGCAGAAGATCGCCGGATCCTATGTGCCTCGCCGGGTTATCTGGCAGAAAACGGTACTCCAAAAACACCAGGTGACCTCGCCCATCACAGTCTGATCGCATTCAGTGAGCTGACGTCGAAAACGCTGCTTTGGGGAAAGGAAGTCGATGGTGCATTTGATCCGCGGCAGGACAATTGCAAGCTAATTGTCGATGATGGCCTTAGCCAAAAACTGGCGACCATGGCTGGTCTCGGCATTTCAGTAAATTCGCTTTGGAGCGTATACAAGGAACTGCGAGAGGGCAGCCTGGTCCGTGTTTTGCCAGAGCATCACGTCGATGACCAATCGGTCTTGTGGCTGGTTTATCCCAAGACGAATGTTCTGTCTCCCAAGGTCCGGGTATTCATTGATTTTCTAGTCGAGAAAATTGGCAAGTCGCCGCAATGGCTTTGAGGTGTACTCGCCGGGCCGGCCAAAATAATATGAATTTTTTGCCTAATTTGGTGACACGAGACTGGTGATCACCGAAGGCCTTCATTGATGCTGTTCAATACCCGGCTTCCCGGGCAGAGTTCGTCCATGCCCAGTTCATTAAGCGGGCGGGAAGCAAGCTTCAGGACCTGGTTCAGATCCTGGGAATTCGGATCGATATAGAGGAGACCGGTCAAAATTCGACCTTCTTCCTGCGAGTCCTGCAATACCTTAAGCGCCTCATTGCGATTTTCGGTCTGGTAATTCCTGCTGGCCTTGTGCAGATGAATGACCGAACCGTCATGCATGGTCACGGCCTGGCTCGTGCCAGCTTCATACTGGGTACGAATTTCCTCGCGCATCGGCACGAAATCGAGCGGCATTGCATCAAGATTTTCCCGGGTTGCCGAATAGCTCTTAGTCGAGCCGACATGGTTGGCAAAGGTAACGCAGGGCGACACGACATCAATAAAAGCAAAGCCCTTATGGGCGATCGCGCCCCGGATCAGCGGCTCGAGCTGCTCCTTGTCGCCTGAAAAACTACGAGCCACGAAGCTTGCGCCCTGCAACAAAGCGAGACTAGCCAGGTCGATGCCATCAAAGGAGTTTTCGTGACCATATTTGCTGATCGAGCCAAGATCGGCAGTGGCGCTGTCCTGACCCTTGGTCAGGCCGTAACAACCGTTATTGGCCACGATATAGGTCATGTTGACGTTGCGGCGAATGAGGTGGAGGAACTGACCCATTCCGATGGAAGCCGTGTCGCCGTCACCAGAGATGCCGATGTAGATCAGATCCCGGTTGGCTACACTGGCACCGGTAGCAACCGAGGGCATACGACCGTGAACGGAATTAAAACCATGGCTTTTGCCGAGAAAATAGGTTGGCGTTTTTGATGAGCAGCCGATGCCCGAAAGCTTGGCAATGCGATGCGGCGGGATCGAAGATAGAAAGCATGCATTTCTGATTGCCCCCGATATGCTATCATGTCCGCAGCCGGCACAAAGGGTGGATATCGCGCCATCATAATCGGTTACGGTATAGCCAAGCGCATTCTTTGGCAGGCGAGGGTGTTGAAAATCTGGTTTGATATAAGACATCAGGCGACCTCCGGACGCAGCGGAATAACTTCTGCGCTTTCGATGTTCAGCGTCTTGCGTATTTGCGCAGCGATTGTTCTGGCGGTAATCGGCGTGCCGGAGTAATTCAATATCGACGTCAGTTTGTCTGGCGCGATATGGCATTCGTTCATGATCAGTTGCCGCATTTGGCCATCCCGGTTTTGTTCGATCACAAAGACAATGTCATGCTCGTGGATGAAATCATCCAGCGAGTGATGGAAGGGAAAGGCGCGGATGCGCAGCGTATTGATCGGATAGCCTTCCTCGGCCAGCATTTCGACTGCTTCATAGGCGGGTGAAGCCGAGGTGCCGAAGAACAGAGCGCCCAGTTTTTCTTTCGTTTTGGGCTTCTTTATCTCTATCGGCGGATGCGGCTTGGGTTCTGGCACCAAGTTTTTGGCGGTCTCGAATTTTCTGAGCAGGCGATCGACGTTCTTTACGTAATCATTGCCGTCTTCGGAATAGATTGCCATTTCGTCCTTCGAAGAACCCCGGGTGAAGAACGCGCCCTTTTCCGGGTGGGTACCCGGCAGCGTGCGATAACAGATGCCATCACCATCGACGTCAACATAACGACCCCAATTTTCGGAATTTTCCAGGGCCTCGGCATCGAGCACCTTGCCGCGATCCATTTCGTAGCTGTCATCCCATTCCAGCGGCGGAGACATCCAGTCATTCATGCCGAGATCGAGATCCGACATCATGATAACGGGTGTCTGTATCCGCTCGGCCAGGTCAAACGCCTGAACCGTCATGTCAAAACATTCGCGCGGTGTTGCCGGAAAAAGCAGCACGTGCTTGGTGTCGCCGTGGCTGGCATAGGCAGCGGCGAGGATGTCGGATTGCTGGCTGCGGGTCGGCATGCCGGTTGACGGTCCTGACCGCTGGACGTCGATCAAGACGACCGGCACTTCAGCAAAATAGGCCAGACCAAGAAATTCACTCATCAGGGACAGGCCGGGGCCGGAGGTTGCGGTGAATGCCCGTGCGCCATTCCAGCCGGCACCGATGGCGATGCCCATCGCCGCCAATTCGTCTTCGGCCTGCAATATGGCGAAATTCTTCTTACCGGTGCCGGGGTCGATACGTAGTCGTTCGGCATATTTCGAGAACGCTTCGACAACCGAAGTCGACGGTGTAATCGGATACCAGGCCGCGACGGTGGCACCGCCATAGATGGCGCCGAGTGCGGCAGCGGTATTCCCGTTCATCAGGATCTGCTTGCTTTCCAGCAGATGCGGCGCGACATTGCCACCCTGTTCCAGCCTGATCGGCAGCGGGCAGTTGAAGTTTTCAACCGCGTATTGATATCCCATTTCCAGCGCATGAACATTGGGTGAAATCAGCTTTTCCTTACCCTTGAACTGGTCCCCCAGCAGGTCTTTCAATATGGGAAACCTGATGTCGAGCAGGGCTGCCAGTGCGCCGATATAAACCACGTTCTTCAAGAGCTGCTGAAGTCGCGGCACCTCGAATTCGCGCATGCACATTTCGGTCAGCGGAATGCCGAAATAGGTTACATCATCGCGTTTGAGATGCTGGGCGAGCAGCTTGGTAGAATCATACAGAAAATAGCCGCCCGGTTCGACACTGGCGACATCCTGTTCCATTGTCTGCGGATTGACGCAGACCATCAGATCGACACCGCCGCGGCGCCCCAGATATCCCTTTGAAGATACTCGGACCTCATACCAGGTCGGCAGTCCCTGAATGTTCGACGGGAAGATGTTGCGTGGGCTGACCGGTATGCCCATACGGAAGATGGCCTTTGCGAATAAGTGGTTGGCTGATGCCGATCCGGTACCGTTTACATTGGCAAACTTTACGACGAAATCGTTGATGCCCTTGATCTGTTTCATCTGCTCTCCACCAGGCTCGGCGTTGCTTTGGTGACGTTGTAATAAAACATCTGCATGTCCCAGGCCGCGGTTGGGCAGCGCTCGGCGCAAAGTCCGCAGTGAAGGCACATATCCTCGTCCTTGACCATGACCTTGCCAGTTTCCAGCTTTTCTGACACATAAAGGTCCTGTTCCAAATTCTCAGCCGGGACCAATAGCCGTTCGCGCAATTCGGCTTCCGGCCCGTTCTTGAGGAAGCTGATACAGCTGGTCGGGCAGATGTCGGTGCAGGCGTCGCACTCTATGCATTGGTCCGCGACAAAAACGGTCTGGGCATCACAGTTGAGACAGCGTTCGGCTTCAATGAATGCAGCTTCTGCATCGAAGCCGAGTTCGACTTCGATAGCCCTGTCCTTCAATGCCTTGGCAGTGTCGACCAGGGGTACAATCTCGCGCTTGTCCGTGATCGGAACGGAATCATAGCTCCATTCATGGATACCCATCTTCTGGCTGACCAGGTTGACATAGGGGGCAGGGCGCTTGCTGATGTCCTTGCCCTGGCAGTAAAGGTCGATCGAGACCGCCGCCTGATGACCATGGGCGACCGCGGTGATTATGTTTGAAGGTCCGAATGCTGCATCCCCGCCAAAGAACACTTCCTTGCGGGTCGACTGGAAAGTCTTGTCGTCATTGATGATCGGTGTACCCCAGCTGGTGAAGCGGATACCGGTATCCTTCTCTATCCAGGGAAACGCATTTTCCTGTCCGATCGCCATGAGGACATCGTCGCAGGGGAAGAATACGGGCTCCTCGTCGACGGGAACCAAATCGCGGCGGCCATCGTCGCCATAAACCGCCTCGACCTTGGTGAATGTCATGCCGACCAGTTTTCCGTTTTCAAGGACGAATTCCTTGGGGACGTGATTATCGATGATGGGGATGCCCTCATGCATGGCATCCTCCTTTTCCCAAGGCGATGCCTTCATGTCCTCAAACGGGCTGCGAACAATGACTTTGACATCCTCGCCACCCAGACGCATTGAAGTCCGGCAGCAATCCATTGCGGTATTGCCGCCACCAAGCACAATAACGCGCTTGCCAATCTTGTCGGTATGTTCAAACGCGACATTGGCCAGCCAGTTGATGCCGATGTGAATATTGGCATCAGCCTCCTTGCGGCCCGGGAGCTTTGGCAGGTCACGGCCCCGTGGTGCGCCGCAGCCAACGAAAATTGCGTCGTAACCCTTGGTGAGCAAGTCAGCCATGCTGTCGATATAGGTTTCGAATATGGTCGTGATGCCGCCCATGTCGAGGATGTAGCCAATCTCCTCATCCAATACCGTTTCCGGCAATCGGAAGGATGGGATCTGGCTGCGCATAAATCCGCCGCCCTTGGCGTGTTCGTCATAGAGATGAAGCTCATAGCCAAGCGGAGCCAGGTCTCGCGCCACTGCCAGAGAGGCGGGTCCGGCGCCGACGAGCGCAACTTTCTTGCCGTTCGGTATACCGGCCTTTGGAAGGAACTGCTTGATATCGTCCTTGAAATCAGCAGCTACCCTTTTCAGCCGGCAGATGGCAACCGGTTCCTCCTCCACCCGGCCACGCCGGCAGGCTGGTTCACACGGCCGATCACAGGTCCGGCCAAGGACGCCGGGAAAGACATTGCTCTCCCAATTAATCAGGTAAGCATCGGTGTATTTCTGCTGGGCAATCAAGCGGATATAGGCGGGAACGGGGGTATGCGCCGGGCAGGCATATTGGCAGTCGACGACTTTGTGAAAGTATTCCGGATCTGTAATGTCGGTTGGCTTCAAATCGCGTCCTTTCGCATGCGACAATCTGTCAAAGAATGCATGCGATTGCAACTCCAATGAATTAGCTAATGGTAGGGTATGGGAACACTATTGTGTGTCAGTGAAGCGGCTTTCAACAGTGTTAATTTTCTTGAATGACTGCCGGATGCACGCCCGGGCGCTAGATTGGGAATCGTGCATCCGACGGAAATTTCCACCCAATATCCTTGTATACCGAATTCCGAACTATCCGAAATACTCGCTATTGTTTGTACTGGCTGCAATAAGCTGAAACCCGGATGAGGGGATTCGACCGTGACTGAACGGTCTCACCAGACGAATGGGCGTATCATTGATCTCTGTCAGTTCTCCTGACCTTGCAAGTTCATATAGTGTTGCCAAATCATTTCGATCATCGTCGGTCATCCTGCTGTCGTTTCCGTAGTTCATTATGGAAAACTTGCTGTGCTTTCCAAAAATCTCCACTGGCCAGGCGGTCTCCGATACATCAGCAAAGAAATGACGTAGTCCAAATATGTGCCCGACCTCGTGAGCCATCGTCTCGACTTGTTCGGTTCTGCTTTGCTGAAACATTATTGGATAGACTCGCAATTGGTGGCGGCCGCCGTCGGGGAAGAATGCGCTCGCCAATGTACAGCCATTGGGATTGCATTTGTTTTCGGACATGACTACGAGCTCGAAATCCCACGCATCGTGTGCTTCCTTGAACCTGATGGGAACGGCGGTTTCCCAAAGTTGTACGCCGTCGGCAAATAACGTGCGCACATAGTCTTTAATTTCGTCCGCATTGGAAAATTGTGCCAGCGCTATGTCCTGAAATCTCCACCGAAGCGTCACGTCCGATTGCCAAAGTGGAATAAATCCTTCCGATGCATCGACAACGATTTCTGCAGGATTGCGGTTATCGGGCGTTCTATAGCCTCTCGTATCGGTATCGCAGATCGCGCCCGCTTTTCCATATTTATGAAGCTTGTCTTTGAGGACCTTCGCGACTTTCTTTTGGTCGCGATATTTCAGGAGCTCGTTTGCCTTCTCTTGTTTTCTAGTATCGTCCCTTTCCGTATAGGCCGTCATCTACCATCCTCCCATGTAATTTTCATTTGTTATAAACATGTGTAGTAAATGTCTGAAATCCTAACGTGATATGTTATACTCGTCTATCGTTTTTAATATAATTTATCTGGCAAAATAATATTCATTTTGGAATGATTATTCGATCCTGAGTGATCATTCATTCGGACGATGAAGTTAGTATGTTTTTAAATTTTAAAGCTCTATCTACTAGTATGAATTGTCAGGAAATGATCTCAAGATATTGATAATTATGAATTTTAGAGTTTTATTGACGCTCTTCAGATAAATCTAATTTTAGAACCAGCAACTAGTTCGGTAGTTCTATAATTAGTGTTTTCTGGCAGGAGGCAAATCCGGTAGCCAATCATCCGCGGGCAGGAAGCGCATCATCTTGTCCAGTCCGGAAAGCGAATCACTATCGGGACACGCACCACGATCATGGCCGCCTGCGAAAACCTCGCTGGAAGCGTCTGGCAGCACAATTGTAATGTCTATGGAATTGCCGAGCCCTTCGCGTGATTTGGGTTTGAAATTTGGCGGAGATGCGGTGGGATTGGTGAATTCAGGTTTTGCATTGATTGCTTCAGAACCGATGGGATAGCCGACCTGTCGATAGGCTTCGGGAAAAAACTTGTCGTTCGCCGTGTCCGAGAACATCTTGATGCGATATTGCTCCCAGCGTCGTGTAAAACGGGCGGCTTCGGCGATTTGTTCTTGCTCAATTGACCATGGCCTCGGACTTGGTTTCATGCCGTCCTTGCCAAATATTCTGCCCTTCTTCGGTTTTTTGAATTCGGCAAGATTGTTCGCGTGAACCAGCCCACCGAGGACAAATTTCGGCAATAAGCCCTTGCCCGTTGCCATGTACCAGGAGTTGTTCAAAACATAGATCGGCCCCTCATTTTGTTGCGGGCCCTTGGGCTTGAATAATGACGGAGTCTGGCGCCACTCGGAGCTTGGATACTTTGCCTCATCGTCGTCGGACATGTCGGTTGAGGGCCTGGAATTAAAAGAAGCGTTATTGCCGTATACATAAATCCAACCAGCCCGCTCGAATTCGAATGAAAACGGACGATAACAATCGCGAATGTGATTATAGCGTATGACCCAATTCCAGGCGTGATCTTCAGGTTCGAAAACATTGTCGCGGATTCGGGTGAATTGATTGCGTTCGATTAGGACATTCGCCGAAGCTTGCCGTCCACCGTTGAATTTGAGCTGGCTGGCAACGACCCCTGGCGCCAATCGGTCGTGGCTGTTGAAAAAGTGAATGCCGTTGAAGGCGTCGCTGATATAATTGTCCCGGATAATTATGTTTCCAGTTACATTCCAGGCCCGGAAGAAATCACCATCCCAATGGCGGTAATCGCCGTCAATATCGACATCCGGTGCTGCTGAGTTGTCGCTTGCTCCGTGTATGCGCGGCCATGGTACGATGTTCCACATTTTATGTTTTTTGGACGTATCCTGACGCCAGCAGCAATGCTGGATGACGAGGTCGCGGGTGTCGATTCCATTGGCGCCGACGGCAATTGTACCGCCCCTGAACTCAAGATCATGCAGAACAATATTCTGGCAATCATCCAGATATATCGCGGTCGACCAACAGTTTTTGAAGTCAATCCCGCGAATAATGACAAATTGGCAATTGCGTAAGACCAGCATTGCCTGATCGCCCAGTTGTCCGACCGATGGGTAATAGCCACCTCTCTGGCGGCGGTCTGCGGCTCTGTTAGCCCATTTTCGTGCTTTCTTCTTTGGCCAGCCGGAAGTGAAGGTCGCTCCCCGATTCTTCCCAGGTTGGATTATGATCGGCTGATCTGCGGTACCAACCACACCTTCTAGTACGAGTGGATTCCGGTATTCTTTGGAACAGAGTTCCAAGACATCTCCACATGAAAGGCGGAGCAGTTTCCTCTTATTGTCCTTATGAGAATACTCAACAACTGACATCGTCATCTCCACGCTTTCAGGCTAGATCTGCTTGTGATCAATGGTGCTATCAGGAGCCGATAGTTCCAGGATTCAGCATTAGCAGTGCCTCTTGCGGATCATCCCGCAATTTACCTTGCGAATTGTTTGAGTTGGCGTCGGAAGGTGCTGGTAATGTGTTCAACCGACGCGCCCTTGCTTAAACAATTCTTTGGTCCTGCACCTAATCTCAAGTGCAAGGTGGTGGGTTTAGGTAGTAGTTCTTGTTTGGAACCTATTTGAATAATCTATGAAATTCAATGATCTTTACTTTTGTTATTAAATCATCAGTGTAGAAGACGGTTCATTATTTATTTATGAGCCGCACGAATATATGAAACCAATTCCGATTTCCTGATTGACGAGGTTCGGACGTAAACCCTTATGCAGTTGGAAGCTTTGAGCTAGGGAAGCGATGAGTGCCTGTAGGAAGCCCGTATAGCATGGGTGAGGATATAGACGGTCACCAGCAGGCGGATATAGCCGAATGCCAGGATGAATCCGGTCGCGATCAGGTTGCGCAGCGGGCCGGGGTCCAGCAGATCGTAATAGGGAAACAATAGCGTGTAGGCTTCCACCTGCGCGACTCCCATGACGAACAGGAATATTGCGATTGCAGCGACCGCCGGGCCAACAAACCGGAAGCGTTTGAAGAATTGTACAATCACCGCGCGTCCGGTTGGCTTGCGGTCCATGCCGCGCTCGACAATCGCCAGGAAGACCAGGGCAGCGGCAAATCCACTCCATAAGGCGATCCAGGGAAATGGCCAGTAGTAGACAATACCGTCAAAACCGGAGCGGGGCGCAAATGAAGAAAGTTGATCAAACCCAATTTTCAACATGGCAATGCAGACAAGCAAGAAAAACAGTTTTATCCGCCACAGTACCGACCACGCGAGTCTTAGCTGATCACCAAATTGAAGGTGGTTGAGTTTGGTGATGCCGCCGGTCACCCGGATCTGGTTTTGGGTTGCAATGAGGAGGGCCAGAAATACCGCAACTTCGGCAAGGAAGAAGACCGGGATATTAGCAGCGCTGTGGATTGAGCGCGCATGGGACCGGGTCACGGTTGCCAGTAAAAGCCAGGGCAGGGCCTGAAACATGAGGAAGGGCCCATAGCTTATTTTTGGCAGTCGAAGCCTGAAGGATTGCAGCCGGGCGGAGATCTGGGACGATACGGTCATGCTATCACGGTAACCGCCGTGCCTTAAGAAACTGCAACTATTGCTTGTGGATTTTGTTCTTGCAGCGGGACTTTCAGTTCTTTGTCGAGGTAGGAAGCCAATGTAGAAGGCCTTGCCTAGAAAGCAGGAAGATTCAAATCCGCTTCAGGAATCTCATTTCTTAGCTGGTTTCGGTGCAAGCAAAGAACTAATATCTGTCTTTGGGCGAGGTCTCCCAACAACATCCCAGCCGGATTCTGTCCAATACGCAATTCGAATATGTGGCCGTTCGATCGTTACAAGACCGTATTTCTCCAGTTGGAGTAGCGCATGTTCACCGGCTGACATGCAAAGGCTATCCAACTCGCCTTTTTCTTCGTCGCGAGTCAGATATTGCCGAGCCATCTTCGCCAACGCTGTCAGCAGTTCGCGTTCATCGTCTGTCATGATGTTTCCAGTAATTGCTGGTTTTCTGTTGCGATAAACAATTTCCACGCCTTGAATTAGGGTCAGTTCCAGAGGCAGTTTGGCGGTTCGATCTCGCTAACCAGACCGCGCCTGGCAAACATCACGAGGCTCTCCCGCTTTGGCAATCGCATCGGAAATCGGCGCCGGTGTTCCAAAGCCAAGGAAGCCGCCGAAATCGGAACGCGACAGGATACCGGCCGATGCCAGTTTCGCGATGGTTTCAAGCACGAGGGGGCTGAAAGTTTTACTTGGCAGGTTTAGCGCTTTTACTTGGGCATCGGTTTTGGGCAGTGAGTGCATGATGCGGAACGCGCCATGTTCATTTCTGGCAAGTTTCCATTCCTCGGCCATCTGCCGATGCAGGTCGAAATATTCATTGATGCCGGCGACCAGGAATGACCTGGAGCCAGGCTCGCAGAAAATGCGGGGGTCTTTCCTGGAAACACAATTCAGGAAATAGCTTGAGCGGAGCAGGGCGGTTTCGCCGGAAAAGATCCCGATATGACGATCGATTTCCCTGCTTTTCTCTGTCGGGAGCCGCATTTGTTGTGTCTCATGGCTGCATTGGGTGAAGGCCTCACCTGCTGAGCCACTCACGTTCCCTTTCAGTTCGGCGATCTTGTCCGCGCCAATGGAACTTGATGGTGCGACGCGCTCGGTAAAACGGTCATGCATGCGTTTGCCGAATGCCTTCATGCCCATATGGTTGACCAGGGTAAGCCCGATCACGATCGCAAACCCGGTGGCGAACATGCCGAACTGACGCAGGGTGAACAGGCCCTTGCGCGGCGGTTGTTCCTTCTGCGGTGGGGGCGGATCCGGTTCCATTCCCCGGTTTCCGAATTTGGTTTTACTCGACATGCCTATTGCGCCTTTCACCATGCATGGCCCGATAACGCAGTAATTTCAGATGCCTAGTATATTAGAAAACTAAAATATATAATCATGATCAGGGGCTGAATCACAAAAAGAAACAACAATGTATACAAAAACGCTCGGGACATGGTTGTAATATTTCTGTTTCAATTTGTCGTCATATTTTTATACTTGAAATTGTATTTATAATCTATACGCAACCAGGGCAGATGGATTTGGTGGTTAATCTTTTGCTGCCACAACACTGTATTTTCTGACAAGGCATTAACGAAAACCGAATAGATGACAGGTGAGTAAAATGGTGGACGACAAGCAATCGGAGCAGGCATCATCGCGCTCAACAAAGCGACCGGAGTTGACCCCTGAAACACTGACCAAGCTGGCCAATCTGCGGACACGGATAGCCTGAGACATCGCATGAAGGATAAGCTGCGGGAACACTGTCCGGCTAACCTTCAGGAGGAAATTATGGGTCACTCAAGACAGGGTGTCGCTGAGAACTATGAGACCGGATATTCGAGGGAACTGAAACGGGAAGCGCTGGAGAAGGTGTGGGCGGGGACCGAATAGCTCAAAATCCACCGTTTATGGAGCTTCCAAAAAGGCAGGGTTTTGGAGCAGTTTTCTAGGGTGGAGGTTAATGGTAGTCTTGGTAAGTCCTAAGTCAAAGAAGGTAGGCGGTCCTGAAAAAATCCACTAATAAAATTATTCTCAAATACGCGTTGTTGCCAATTTTGGGCTTTGTCATCTACTGCGTTTTCTTTCCTGAGATATTAGAGGGGACGGACCAACCAGAGCTCCGGCATTATTTCGGCGTCGGTCTATGGTGGACTGGTATCTTGGGTATCTTCATCTTCTGGGCATGGGGCGTGGTTCCCCACGTAAGCTCCCTAATCATAACTCCCTTAGAGAACGAAAAGCACGCTGGCCGTCTGAGACCGGGAAGCTATGAGGATCGGATTGTGGGCTCTATGCAGCTCTTCAAATTATTGAGGATTTACATCAAACCGAGCTAGCTAGAGGCCTGCTGAGGGACTTTGCTGGACTGTCCGAAAACCCCTGCCCAAGAGAATTTTCCCAAAAACGACCAATTTTGTGAAAACTGTGTGAGGGATTTTATGTATATCTCTCTTGGTAGCTTCCCCCTTGGGGGCGAGGGTGGGGGTATCCTACCTATACCACGGCCAGCCAATTGATATGCCGCCATCATGATTTGATACAAAGCTTGCTACAAAAAAATAAATTTTGCTACAAAACACCGGGGTTAACTTATTGAAACTATTGGATATAAAAGGGGTATTGGTGCCCAGAAGAGGACTCGAACCTCCACGACCTTGCGGTCACCAGCACCTGAAGCTGGCGCGTCTACCAATTCCGCCATCTGGGCAAAGCCGGAGTGGTTTACGGCGGTCAATCTCCACTGTCAACGGATAACTTGCTTTCGTCAAACCGTGCGCGCAAATTAGAAGCGCAAAAGAAGATTTTCCTGTCTGCATTGTCCGCAAATGCTTCCATAATCCCGACAAAGCGGTTATTGAGCTACAGTTGATACAAACGCTTGCCAGAATTGCCGGGCAGGGGGCAAAAGGGGTTAATTGATGCAGATTTCCGATCTACCAAAACTGGTTACCGTTTTTGGCGGATCCGGCTTTGTCGGCCGGCATGTCGTGCGCGCGCTTGCCAAGCGTGGCTACCGGGTGCGGGTTGCCGTGCGCAGACCCGATCTGGCTTTCCATCTGCAGCCATTGGGCAATGTCGGTCAGATCAAGGCCATACAGGCCAATCTGCGGTATCAATGGACCGTTGATCGCGCCGTCGAAGGAGCCGATGCGGTGATCAATCTGGTCGGTATCCTGAAGGAGACCGGCAAACAGAATTTCAGCGCAGTGCAGGAACGTGGTGCTGCCTTCGTTGCCGAGGCCGCCCGCAAGCAGGGCGCCAGCCTGGTTCATGTATCTGCAATCGGCGCGGATCCCGAATCCGGATCCGAATATGGCCGTACGAAAGGTGCCGCCGAGGCAGCTGTTCACGGCGCGATGAAGGATGCCGTCATCCTGCGACCGTCCATTATCTTTGGGCCGGAGGATGATTTCTTTAACCGGTTTGCCTCGATGGCAAGATTTTCGCCGTTTCTGCCGCTGATTGGTGGCGGGCATACGAAATTTCAGCCGGTTTTTGTTGGCGATGTGGCTGAAGCGGTGGCGCTTGCTGTCGATGGTCTGGCGAAGGGCGGAAAAACCTATGAACTGGGCGGACCGGATGTCGTTACGTTCCGAGAGTGCATGGAAATCGTGATGCGGATCACCGACCGCAATCGCGCGTTGGTTTCGATACCGTGGTCGATTGCAAAATCGATGGCGAAGCTAACCGGATGGCTTCCTGGGGCGCCGATCACCTACGATCAGGTGGTAATGCTGGAAAGCGACAATGTCGTTTCCGACAAATGTGTTTCGTCGAAACTGACCCTGAAAGGATTGGGGATCAATCCGCGCAATATTGATTCAGTTGTGTCATCCTATCTGGTGCGGTTCCGGCCGCATGGCCAGTTTACCCGCAAGGGTGCCGTGTGACGCCAGTTACGGCTTGTAGAGCAATAGTCCGGCAATCCCAGCGATACCGACGGCAATTCGCCACCATGCGAAAACCGCAAAGCCATGGCGCGAGACAAAGTCCAGCAGGTGGCGGACTACGAAAAGCGCACTGACAAATGCCATGGCAAAACCGGCTGCGATGATGATCGTGTCGTCGAAATCCAGAAATTGGTAATTCTTGAACAGATCAAGAGCAAAGGCGCCGGCCATGGTCGGCATGGCGAGGAA
>JANQQM010000001.1 GCA_028289365.1 Salaquimonas sp.
CCAAGGCCGGCGCTGGCGCCGGTGACCAGCGCCACTTTTCCCTCGACATCGAAAAGGTTTTCCGACCCCATTGGTTCAGCCGTCTGCTGTCAGATCGAAAGTCTCGTCTGGAAAATATTTCTTCAACCGGATGTCGGCGGTGCGCGCATGGCCTTCCATGCCTTCGAGCCGCGAGATCCTGGCGGTTGCCTCGGCCACCGGCTTGGCGCCCTCGCGTGTTGCGCGTTGCCAGGTCACGATCTTCATATATTTGTGGACGCTGAGGCCGCCTGTATAGCTTGCTGCACCGGATGTCGGCAGAACGTGGTTTGTACCCGAAGCCTTGTCACCGAAGGCCACGGTGGTTTCCTCGCCCAGGAAGAGCGAGCCATAACAGCTGAGCCGATCAAGCCACCAGTCGAGATCCTTTGCCTGAACGGTCAGATGTTCAGGCGCATAATCGTCTGAAGTTGCCGCCATCTCCTCGCGGTCGTCACAAACGATGACCTCGGCGTAATCGCGCCAGGCGGCGGTTGCGTTATCGCGGTTTACCTCGGGCAGATCGTCGATCAATTGCGGAACAAGGCGCATGACTTCTTCCGCCAGCGAACGGTCGTCAGTGACAAGCCAAACCGGCGAGTTGTATCCATGTTCGGCCTGACCGACGAGATCTGCGGCAACGATCATCGGATCGGCAGAAGAGTCTGCCAAAATAAGGCTGTCTGTCGGACCGGCAATCATGTCGATCCCAACGCGGCCAAACAACATGCGCTTGGCTTCCGCAACGAACTGGTTGCCCGGACCAACAAGAATATTTGCTTTCGGCAAGCCAAACAGGCCAAAAGTCATTGCCGCAACGCCCTGTACACCACCCATGGCCAAGATCTTGTCAGCGCCGCAAACATGCGCGGCATAGATGATTGCAGGCGCTATTCCGACGCCGGGCCGTGGCGGCGAGCAGGCAACGATATTCTTGCAGCCGGCGACCTTTGCCGTTGTCACCGTCATGATCGCGCTGGCGATATGGCTATAACGACCGCCGGGTATATAACAGCCGGCGGCATTGACCGGGATCGCCTTCTGGCCAGCAATCAGGCCAGGCACGATCTCGGTCTCGAAGTCAGCCACGGTTGCCAATTGGCCTTCGGCAAACTTCTTCACATTGGCATGGCTGAAGTCGATATCCTGGCGCAGCCGTTCAGGAACCTGGGCAATTGCAGTCTCGATTGCCTCCGGCGAAAGCAGGATTTCACCGTCGTAATTGTCGAACTTCTTTGCGTACTCCAAGGCAACCTGATCGCCACCAGCCTCAATATTATCAAGGATTTCCTTGACAATTTTCTGGGTGTCGGAGGCATCGCTTCGTGCGTGAAGTTTGGCCTTTTTGAGGTACTCTATCGGCATGACTGCCTACTCCTACTTGTAGATGTCGGGAAGAAGCGTGGTCGAGATAACCGGGAAATAGGCAATCATAAGCGTGACCACGAGCATGAACAATACAAAGGGTATTGCACGATAGGCGATCTTGAGGATCGATTCTCCGGTCAGTCCCGATACAACGAACAGGTTCAAGCCCAATGGCGGCGTGATAAACCCAACGCCAAGTGCTGTAATCATCATGATACAGAACTGGATTTCGTTCATGCCGATATTGTCGGCAAGCGGCTTCAGGATCGGCGCCAGGATCACGATGTTTGGCGTGGTCTCCATCACGCAGCCTGCGGCAATCAAAATCAGCACCATCATGATGATCAATATGTATGGTTCTTCGCTGACGGACGTTGCGGCAGCAACAAACCCCTGTGGAACACCCAGGATTGCGAGCGCCTGTGCCAGTGGCAGAGAGAAGGCAATAATCGGCAAAATTACGCCGTTGACCTTAGCGGAACTGACAAGCATTGCCGGGAAGTCGGATAGTTTCAGCGTACCCAGAATGAAGCCCATGATGATCGTAACCACCACTGCGGTTGCACCAGCTTCGGTCGGAGTTAGTCGCCCGGAAAAGATACCGTAGAAGATGATGCCGGGCACGATGAAGGCGTACCAGCCGGATTTCAGCGTGGTGCCGAGATTACTCGCCCATTCGCTGAAGGCCATGTTTCCGCCGCCTTCCCAGCCATAGAGGCGGTTCATGATGATATTGGTTGCCAGAATCGACACCAGAATCGCCAGGCCTGGGATTACCGCTGCAAGGAACAGTGTCGAAGCGGATATACCAAGTACCAGTCCTATGATGATATAGGCAATTGAAGGCGGGATCAGGATGCCGGTACAGGCGCCAGCAGCAACCAGCGCGCAGGCATAAGGACGGGGATAACCCGATTCAACCAACCGGGCGATGGTCATGCGGCCAACGGCAGCAGCGCCCGCTGCGTCTGAACCCGAAATCGCAGCAAACATGCCGCAGACCAGGACGGTCGCCGAACCGAAGCCGCCCTTGGCGAACTGGGTCAAAGCCTCTGCCACATCGAGGAATTTGCGGCTGAGACCGGTTCGCACCAGCACGTCACCAGTCAGGATGAAGAGCGGAACAGCGGTCAGGGCGAAGTGGTCGATCCCGTGGAACAGGCTTTCGCCGACCAGCGACAGTGGGAGCGCGCCGGAGATAACCAGCATGAGAATGGCAGCTGATCCGATTGCGGCCCAAACGGGTACGGCCAATGCGACGAGCAGGACAAATAGCAGGACCGGCCCATAAAAATCCCATCCAAGAATGACGGTCTGGCTTTCAAGTTGATTCCAAAGCATGATGGGCCCCCTCAGTCAAACAGCTTGTCGCCTTCGAACACGGGACGTCCGTGGCGAAGATCGTTAACGTCGCGGATGAAGGATTGGACCAGGCGGAATATCACCAGCGCAAAGCCGATGGGAACCGCAGACAGGAACCAGACCTGGCTGATACGCAGCCCGTGTGTAACCGAACCGAACTTGGCTGACACAAGCACCGTCTCGAAAGACCAGTAAAGAGCTACCAGCGCAACGCCGAACATCACCAGATCGCCGAATATATAGAGTGCTGCCTTAACGCGCGGTCCAACATATTCCAGGATCACGTCAATCCGAATATGCCCGCGCTCGCGCACTGCCGCAGCAGCACCGATCCAGGCCAGATAGATAAAGGAGTAGCGGACGATCTCCTCACCCCAGATGGAGGAATAGGACATAATTTCGCGCCGGAGCACTTCCACGAACATCGTGACTACCAGCATCACGTAGAATACAAGGAGCGCCCATCGCTCTGCATTCTTGTTTAGGGCTTCGAGTATGCGCTGCATGCAGTCCTCCCATCTTCGGACCGGGGTTAACCACGGCCCGAACTTTTGTCTTCGGCGCGTCGAGTAAACTTTAGGTCAGGCTGGGGCCATCGGCCCCAGCCATCCTGATAGGTGATCAGGCGTCGTGAACGTAGTATTTTCCCTGCGTTCCAGCAGCTTCTTCCAGTTGCGAGAATGCGTCCATGGAACCGGCCAGGTCGACCTTGTACTGATCCCATTCGGAGCGCTGGAAGCCTCCCGCTTCCTTCCATTCGCCGAGCTGATCTTCGCTGAGTGAGTGGAATTCCACGCCTGCCTTGGCAAGTTCTGCCATGGCATAGCTGCGTGCCGATGGTACCTTGGCCAGGTTTTGGTGTGCAGTCAGTTCGCCTGCAAACTCTATGCCTTCCTGAACGTCTGCGGGCAGGCCGTTGAACCATTCGAGGTTCATCGAATAGACCTGACTGTCAGGCACTGCTTGTGTGAAGGTAACGTGGCTCAAAATGTCCTTGAAGCCGAAGACGAACAGCGCACCAACGGCCGGGTCAAGCGCATCGGCGACACCCTGTTTGATCGCCGAAGGTGTTTCACCCCATGCAACCGGTGTCGGGTTCGCGCCAACCATGCGATAATATTGCTGCAGCATCTTCGAGCCGGGCACGCGGAATTTCACGCCGCTCAGATCACCAGGTGTAATCACGGCACCTTCGCCGCCCTTGCGAACCGCAACAACCCGTGGGTCGATCACGACATAGAAAAGTGCCTTGAAGCCCGAGGATTCGATTTTCGGATGCACGTCATTTTTCCAGGCATCGGAATTTACCAGGTTTGTGAACCGCTGGTTTGAACCACAGAAATACGGCATGTTGATCAGGTCAACAGAGCTCGCAAATGGCGCAAAGTTTGAAAGCGAATGCTGTGCACACTGGATCGTGCCGCCTTGCACCGCCTGGGCCAGCGCGCCACCTGCGCCCAACTGACCGCCGGGCGCGAGTTTTACATACACCTTGCCATTGGTGGCATTCTGGATGTTTTCCTTCAGGTCCAGCTGCATGATCGGATAGCTGCGGGAAGCACCAAGGACATAGGCCGTCGCCAGCGTCATTTGATGTTCGGCTGCCTGTTCGCGCTCACGCTCTTCCTTGGCAGTTTGCGCTACAGCTTCATCAGACCAGAGCATTCCGGCAGCACCTGCCACCATTGCTGCTGTGAAGGCGCCCGCGCCTGTCAGTTTCAGAAAATTCCGGCGCTCAGCAGATGCCAGTTCCTTTTTGTCAAAATCCATAAGGTCCTCCCTTTTTGACCACTAATGACTGTTGTTGTTGTCATTTTCTGCAAGCGCTTCGCGCTGTAAAATTACGGCGACGAAGGCAATCGAAGCTGCGAAAAGAACAAGCATTTCAGGGACATCGCCAAGGATTGGCGAACCGGTAATGGCACCCAAAACAACGTTCGCCGCGAATATGGCGAACAGGAAAGCAGAAATCGCTAATGTCATCGCTGAACCTCTCCCGGAAACTTCGATGCGGACCAATGTAAGCGCTTACAACTTGAAATGCAAGCGCTTACATAATATATTTTTCCACATGGCGGATTCTACTCCCACGCTTCTGGATGTTGCACGAATTGCAGGCGTATCGACCGCCACTGTTTCACGATATTTCAACACCCCGGATCGCGTCGTTCCTGCAACCCGCGAGAAGGTTCAGCGCGTTGTTAAGGAGCTCGGTTACACGCCGCATTTTGGCGGGCGGGCGCTTGCCTCCAATCGAACGAACACGGTAGGCGCTGTCATCCCGACCATGGACAATTCGATTTTTGCGCGCGGATTACAGGCGTTTCAGGAAGGGCTTGTCGAAGCCGGGACTACGCTGCTTGTAGCAAGTTCAAACTACGATCCCGAAAAGGAGCTTGAACAGCTTCAATCACTGATCAGTCGCGGTGCGGACGGACTATTGTTGATTGGCGAAGCGCGTCCGACAGAGACTTATGATTTTTTGAAACGCCGTGGCATTCCCTTCGTCATTGCCTGGAACTATCGCGAGGATGACGATACCCACTATGTAGGTTTTGACAATAAGTCCGCTGCCCGCCGGATGGCGGAGTTCGTTCTTTCCAAAGGGCACAGAAATATTGCAATGATTTCTGGTATCACCCATTACAATGACAGGGCGGCCGATCGAGTCTCCGGTGTGCGCGAGGCATTTGCGGCGGCCGGTTTGGATGCCGAAAAGCTTGACATCATCGAAGCTGCCTATTCCCTTGAAGCTGGCGGCGAAGCCTTGTTCAGGTTATTGGATAAGCCATCACCGCCAACAGCCGTCATCTGCGGGAACGATGTTCTGGCAGTCGGAGCAATCTTGAAGGCAAGGCAATTGGGCAAACGTGTGCCCGAGGATATTTCCATTACAGGTTATGACGATATCGAGCTTGCCGAAGTGATCGATCCGCAACTGACGACCGTACATGTTCCCCACAAGAGGATGGGATATGCCGCAGCCCGATTGCTGCTGGAACTGCGTGACGGTAAGAATGCGCGTCAGAGCATTGAGTTTGAGACCACGATTGTCGAGCGACACTCTTTAGGTCAGATTACGCGGGACCCATAGCCTCTCTATTGATTGTCGATCTGCTCAAAACGGTCGCTAGCCGTTTTTTTCGACCAGCACCGTTCGTAACGCAATCGCTTCGGCCGATGGAAGATTGTCGCGCATGACCATGCGCAGGGTGATGCCGCCGAATGTCATTTCCGGAAAAATCCGCATCAGCCGACCGGCGGCAAGTTCCTGGCGAACCGATAGTTCCGTCACCAGTGCACACCCGATACCTTCCCTGGCAAATGCGATAGCAGCTTCGCGATTTGCCACGCGGATAATGTTTGACGGGAGCAGCATTATCGGCCCGTCCCTGTCTGGATGAAGGGCTGTAACCCAGTCGTTTCCGCCGGGCCCCACGAAGAAGGTTGTCTCGACTTCCATATTTTGTGGATCTGCCGAGATATTGAATCTCGGTGGTTTGCGGGCGACCAATACAACGTCAAGCCAGTCGAAAATGGCTTCTTTCTTTGAAGAGATGACAGGCCGGTTTGGCCGGTACTCCGTTCGTACGGCCATGTCGTATTGGCTGCTGCGAAGATCCACGACCCGATCATTTGCATCAATGCTCAACGATACAGAAGGATGGCGCGACTGAAACCGGGATAACCGTTTTGGCAGCCAATGGAGCGCCAGCTCGGCAGCCATTGTAACTCCGACACTGCCTGTCAGTGACCGATCGGATTCGGAAAGTTCAACCGCGCCCTGGGCAGATTCGAGCATGGTGCTGGCTTTGGAATATACCTCCTGACCTGCGCTGGTCAGTTGCAGGTTTCTGGTCGATCGGATTGCCAGCGTGAGACCGAGTTCTGTTTCCAGATCTGACAATGCGGAAGAAAGGACGGGAACCGACAGGCCCAAGCGCTGGGCGGCGCCCCGGATTGATCCAGCTTCGGCAATCGCCTCGAAATAGGCGAGCCTGCGGAGGGTCTGGTAAGAAACGGATCTAGACATTGTTTTAATATTCAAAATAATAGTTTTTGTTTTTTTAATCTACAAAAAATTTCGGATCAACTCCATCTCAAGCGGGTCAATCTCCGGTCAAACTTGGAGGAGCATCCATGACCAATCATATCTCTCGTCGTAACTTCATGAATGCAGTTGGTGTTAGTTCGGTCGGCGTGACCGCCGCAGCCGTCGGCGACGGTTTTTCCAATACCGCGAATGCCCAAATGAATCGAAAACCGGTCGAGCAGGCCACCCTGGTTTCGGTGGAAAAACCGGCTGGTGCCAGCCATACTTTCGTTACCAAGAATGATGGCCGCGTTACCATTCAGGTTCTGGATGGCCCTGAAGGGTTAATCCTAGTCGATTCAGGAGATGCGCCGCAATATGCAGCTGAAGCGCGAGCCTTTGCAGAATCCCTCGGCAAGCCGATTGCGGCGGTTTTAATCAGCCATGACCATCCGGACCATACCGGCGGACTTCCCGCCTATTCCGGTCTGCCGATATTCACAACATCGGGCATCATCACCAATATCAGTAATGGCCCGTTTCCGAAGCCGGACAACCTCTCCGAAATCCAGGTGCTTGACGATATGGAAGTCAATCTGGCCGGGCTTAATCTCAGGATTCACAATTACAAGGATGCTGAAGCCGCAGAGCAAATCGTCATCGAGGCTCCGGAGATGGATACCGCCATCGTTCAGGATCTTGTCTATAACAATGCCTATTTCTTTCCGGGTCTAAATCGGGAAAACTGGATATCGGTACTTGGTGATCTACGCGACAAATTAGAGGTCGAGACCCTGCTGGTCGGGCATGGCTATCCCGCTTCACAAGGTGAGCTGACGGCAGCAATCGACTATCTTACCGAGTACAATGAAATGCTCGCAGCGTCAGCCAATCCCGAAGAGCTTGTTGCCAAGATGAAACAGCGCTGGCCCAGGCGAATGGCCGACGGCATACTCGGTCTCCAGGGCTTTGCCTTCCGCGGATAAAGTTGTGGTCAAGACAGTAATTTGGTTCAATCCCGGTACAGGGTATTTTGATCGATCATGTAGTTTGCACTGATCAATGCGGCGGCGCCTCCGATAATACCCGCGCGCCGTCCCATTTGGCCTGCTTCAATGTTTGGCATGACCACGCCCTGCAAATCGGTTTGGCGTAGCTGCGATTTCAGTTCGGCCACAAATCGTTCCTTGACGCTTTCGGGCATGGCTCCATCGATGACGACCGAGTCAAAATCAAGTATCGATAGCGATGAAACCGTTGCATCTGCGAGACTTCTACAAGCACGCAAAATCCAGTTTTCGACATGCGGCTCGAATTGTCCCCAATCGGTGTCGGCTTCATATATCGAGAATGGATCGAAGCCGGCAGTAGCGATGCTTTTTTCAAGTATCACAAGCGAGGCGTGATCAACGAGGCGGTTGCCGCCTTCCTGATCAGGGACGCGCATGGGCCCAAAACCTCCGGCATTTCCCCTGCGTCCGGGATAGACGCTTCCGTTCAAGACAATGCCGCCACCAATAAATGTACCGATATAGAAGTAGATCCAATCCTGTTTTCCAGCCTGGGAGCCAAACACCAATTCAGCCCGGCAGGCTGAGGTTGCATCGTTCTCAACAAGTACATCCCAAGGCACGATCTTGCGAAATTCGTCGGCTGTATCAAATTCCCGCCATGCCTCCATTTCTTTAGGCGGAGCGCCAAACTCCGCGGTCCAGCTCCACAATTCAAACGGCATTGCGATGGCCATTCCGGAGATCGCTTTCCTGCTCTTTTTTGCAGAACGCAGTACACGGTTCAGCTCGGAACCAAAAAACTCCAGCGTTGCCTTCGGTGTGGGGAAGGGTGATGCCATTCTTTGTGAAGAAACGATCTGACCGGCAAAATTCACAACCGCAAGCTCCAGACTGCGGCGCCCAATCTTGAGACAGACATAATGATGGGCTTCGGGATTTATCCGCAATGGCGTTGAGGGTTGGCCAATACGACCGCGGATCGGCGCATCCCTGATTAGCAACCCATCGTTCTCAAGTGATCTGAAAATCACTGAAGAAGCATTTGCGGAAAGCCCGGTCGCGCGTGTCGCCTCCGCCTTGGTGAGCGTGCCGTGTTCTCTTATCAGCTGTAGAAAGAGTTTCTCGTTATAGCTGCGAACGGCAACCTGGTTGGTACCTTTCTTTGTGTTCGCCCGTAAAAGCTCTTCTCTGATTTCCTGGTCCATCATTCAGCTTGTGCATTCATTTTCTGCGGTTTGACAAGTTCGCGCCGTTCGAACTGCGAGGTTCTTCACAGAAAGAATATCAGAATTTAGGCAAGTTTCAATTATTATTAATTCATTCTAAATTAATTATTGACAAAGCGAAGCTATTGGCGGTATCTGGTTGGGGTGACGGCACAGCTGTCATTGGGAGGAGTGACCGGCGGAAACTGCTGAGCGCGGGTTCGCGCAGGTGATAGCCGCACAGGGCACTTCCATCAGAAAGAAAGGCTGCTTTCGGTCTGCCTAGACGCGGATCGAATTTGCAGCAAAACTTGGGAGACAATCATGAAATATTTGAAGACAAGTGCAGCAGCACTTATGGCGTCAGCGTGCATTATGGCTGCTTCATCAGCCCATGCAGCGGGTGAAACAATTTGTCTGATAACGAAGACGGACACCAACCCGTTTTTTGTGAAGATGAAAGAGGGTGCCACAGCCAAGGCTGAAGAGTTGGGTATGACGCTGAAGGCCTTTGCCGGCAAGGTTGACGGAGACCATGAGACACAGGTGCAAGCGATCGAAACCTGTATTCTGGATGGTGCGAAAGGCATCCTCTTAACTGCTTCTGACACCGGCTCCATTGTTCCGGCAGTCAGGCAGGCCCGCGACGCGGGTATTCTGGTCATAGCACTTGATACGCCACTCTCTCCAGTCGATGCGGCAGACGCGACCTTTGCTACCGACAACTACAAGGCCGGTCTTCTAATCGGTCAGTGGGCAAAAGCAAAAATGGGAGATGCTGCTGCTGATGCGAAGATCGCAACGCTGGACCTGAATGTCAGCCAGCCAACGGTGGATGTTTTACGTAACCAGGGTTTCCTGGAAGGATTCGGAGTTGATCTGGCTGACCCGAACGTAATCGGTGACGAAACTGATCCGCGGCTGGTCGGGAGCGATGTGACCGACGGCAATGAGGAAGGCGGCCGTCGTGCGATGGAGAACCTTCTCGCCAAAGATCCATCCATAAACATAATACACACAATCAACGAACCTGCGGCAGCCGGCGCCTATGAAGCGTTGAAGGCGATCGGTCGTGAAAATGATGTGTTGATTGTTTCGGTCGATGGCGGCTGCCCCGGTGTTCAGAATGTTGAAGCTGGCGTTATCGGTGCAACCAGCCAGCAATATCCGCTCCTGATGGCCTCTCTCGGTGTCGAAGCCGTGAAAAAATGGGCCGATGAGGGTGTCAAGCCAGAGCCAACACCGGGCAAGGACTTCTTCGATACCGGTGTTGGCCTTGTCACCGGCACCCCGGTCGATGGTGTGGAATCGATCTCGGTCGAGAAAGGCCTTGAGCTCTGCTGGGGCTAATGTTCGATCAATTCCGGGAGGTGCATATGCAACTCCCGGAATTCGAGAAAATCTACGGACAAATTTGCAGTCAATTACTGCCGTGAAGGGACAAACCGTCGCCTTCAGGAGGAAAAGTTATGTCTGAATCAAGCCAGAAAGCCGACAATTTCGAAGCCGCAGTAAACCGATCGGAATCGGTTGCAGAATTCGAAGATCACCGAAGGGGATTTGTCGGTCAGGTGCAGCACGTTCTGCACGTAAACCCATCCTTCGTACCGTTAATTGTTTTGGTTGCGGCCATTGCAATCTTTGGATTCCTGCTGGGATCCAAATTCTTCTCGCCGTTTGCGATGACACTGATTCTGCAACAAGTGCAGATCGTCGGCATCGTCGCTGCGGCTCAAAGCCTGGTCATCCTGACCGCGGGCATTGACCTCAGTGTCGGCGCGATCATGGTTATGTCGTCTGTGGTCATGGGTCAATTCACGTTTCGATACGGGATTCCGACGCCAGTTGCTATCGCTTGTGGACTGGCTTGCGGGACTTTTATCGGGGCCATCAATGGCTGGCTGGTCAGCCGTGTAAAACTGCCGCCATTCATTGTGACCCTGGGTATGTGGCAGATCGTTCTAGCTACCAAT
>JANQQM010000012.1 GCA_028289365.1 Salaquimonas sp.
CTTCGAGGGTGTGACCAAGAAGGGTGACGCAATCATAAATCGCGACAGCCGCTATTTTGGACAACTGTCAAAGGCCGCAACGGCTGCCGGGGTCAGGAAGATCTACTCGTTTGGAAAGCGGACCAAATCGGATTTTCGTCTGCTTTCGCTCAAATCAAATCGATATGGCTCCAATGTCCATGCTTCGATCGCAGGAACCGAGGTTCATTTTGAGTTGAAGGCTCCCGGAGAGCATCTGGTCTACAACGCTTTGGCGGTGCTAGGTGCAGCAAAACTGGCTGGTGCGGAACTGGACAAGGGTATTGAGGCCTTGGCCGATGTCATGCCTGGCAAGGGCCGCGGCAAACAGCACATAATTGAATTCCGCGATGGCGAAATTACGGTTATCGACGAAAGCTACAATGCCAATCCGGTATCCATGAAAGCGGCACTTGGCGTGCTTGCTTCGGTCAAGCCCAAGGGCAAGGGGCGGCGCATTGCGATACTTGGCGACATGCTTGAATTGGGCCGCAATTCAGCGAAACTCCATCGGGAACTCGCCGAACCAATCATGGAATGCAAGACCGATGTAGTCTTGCTCGCCGGTCCGGAAATCGAGCCGCTGGCTGATGAACTGGTCAGGCCTTTCTTTGGTGGGCATTATGAGAATGCAGAAGAACTTCTAAAAGCGCTAAAGCGCAAATTGATGCCGGGCGATGTGATCCTGGTGAAAGCTTCCAACGGAATGAAATTCGCGACGATTGTCGACGGTTTGCGGGCACTGCAACCCGCCGCTGCCGTTCAATGAGACAGGACAAGCATGCTCTATTATCTTTCTCAGGAACTCTCTGCCCATCTCTCGTTTTTTAACCTGTTTCGTTACATCACGTTCCGGACAGGTGGCGCGTTGATCACGGCCGCATTGTTCGTGTTCCTGTTTGGGCCGAAGATGATCAGCTCGCTGAAGATCAGGCAGGGAAAGGGCCAGCCCATTCGGGCGGATGGACCTGAAACGCATTTTGCCAAAGCCGGGACGCCGACCATGGGCGGGTTGATGATCCTGTCAGGTGTGCTGGTGACGGCACTGATCTGGGCGAATTTGAGCAATATCTATGTCTGGGTGGTCATCATGGTCACCCTGGGATTCGGCGCGATCGGGCTCTATGACGACTATCTGAAGGTCACCAAGGCCACCGAAAAAGGGTTCTCCGGCCGGTTCCGGTTAACGCTGGAATTCCTGATTGCTGCAGTCGCCTGTATTGCCATCATGAAAGCCGGTGAAGAGCCGTTTTCAAGTTCGCTCGCCTTTCCATTCTTCAAGGACTTATTCCTGAATCTGGGCTGGTTTTTTGTTCCCTTCGCAGCTTTTGTGATCGTCGGCGCCGGCAATGCGGTGAACCTGACCGATGGTCTCGACGGGCTGGCGATTGTGCCGGTGATGATAGCAGCAGCCTCGTTCGGGATGATTGCCTATCTGGCCGGTAACTTTGTTTTCTCGGAATATCTTCAGATCAATTTCGTACTGGGAACCGGCGAGCTTGCCGTGGTTTGCGGCGCGGTGATTGGCGCTGGTCTAGGATTCTTATGGTTCAATGCGCCGCCGGCAGCGATTTTCATGGGCGATACGGGATCGCTGGCGCTTGGCGGCATGATCGGAACTACCGCGGTGGCAACAAAGCATGAAATCGTGCTTGCCATTGTCGGCGGGCTTTTTGTGGTGGAGGCGTTATCGGTCATCATCCAGGTCGCGTCCTTCAAGATGACCGGAAAGCGCGTATTCCGCATGGCGCCGATCCACCATCACTTTGAGAAGAAGGGCTGGACCGAAAGCCAGGTAGTTATCCGCTTCTGGATAATATCTGTGATGTTGGCGTTGATGGGGCTGGCGACTTTGAAACTGCGTTAGGAGGGATGGCGGACTTGATCCCCGTAACGACACAAAAAGGCAAGAGAACCGCATTGTTCGGCCTAGGCGGTTCGGGCATGGTGACAGCGCAGGCGCTGGTTGCCGGTGGTGCCGACGTGCTTGTCTTTGACGACAATCCGGAGCGCGTTGAAAACGCGAAGGAAGTCGGACTTGTCACCTGTGATTTTCGGGAGAACGGACTGCATCACTATTCTGCCCTGGTGCTGGCGCCGGGTGTGCCGTTGACCCATCCCAAGCCGCATTGGTCGGTTGATCTGGCGATGGCGGCGGACGTTCCCGTGATCGGCGATATCGAACTGTTCTCGCGGGAGCGCAAAAAACATGCACCTTCTTGCACCTTCGTTGCGATTACGGGGACAAACGGCAAGTCGACTACGACTGCTCTGATTGCGCATATACTCGCCGAAGCCGGGCGGGATGTGCAAATGGGCGGCAATATCGGCAAGGCGGTCCTTTCATTGGAGCCGCCAGCGCAGCATCGGTGTTATGTAATCGAATGCTCGTCCTATCAGATCGATCTTGCACCAAACCTTAATCCTTCGATCGGTATATTGCTGAATTTGTCACCCGACCATCTGGATCGGCATGGAACGATGGATAACTACGCCGAAATCAAGGAACGCCTGGTTGCTGCATCGGACATCGCCATTGTCGGGACCGATGACAATTATTCTGCCGCCATTGGTTCCTATCTGAAAGCAAAGGGCAAAACGGTCATCAGTATTGCGACCAGCGCGCCGTTGGCGGGCGGTATATATCTTGATCATCGGAGGCTGGTCGAAGCGCGTGGCGGGATGCTGGAATCGATTGCCGATCTTGATGATGCGATCGCATTGCGGGGCGCTCATAACGGGCAAAATGCTGCTGCGGCCTGGGCAGCGTGCCGTCAGCTGGGATTAACAGCAGAAGAGATCAATGCCGGGTTCCGGAGTTTCCCTGGACTTGCGCACCGGATGGAGCCGGTTCGCCAACTTGGTAGTACGACGTTTGTCAATGATTCAAAGGCGACCAATGCAGATGCGGCGGCCATGGCCCTTTCCAGTTTCGATCGGATTTATTGGATTGCAGGCGGGCTCGCCAAGGAAGACGGGATAGAGCAGCTCCGGCCATTTTTTGACCGGATTGCCAAGGCCTATCTGGTTGGCGAAGCCGCACCGCAATTTGCGGCAACGCTTGGCAATACCGTGCCATATGAGATTTCCGGTACAGTCGAGGCAGCCGTCGCGCGGGCTGCACAGGACAGTGCTGCCGACGACTATGAAGGATCGACCGTTTTGTTGTCGCCTGCATGTGCAAGTTTTGATCAATTCGCAAATTTTGAACGGCGTGGGGATGCATTTCGTGATGCAGTTTTAGCGCTGGATGAACTGCCGGTTAAGGAAGAGCAGCCACAATGACGTTAATCAAAATGCTCAAGGAATTTTGGAGGTACGACAATGGTTAGCCGCACAGACCGTTCGATCATGGCGGAGTGGTGGCGGACAATTGACCGCCAGCTGCTTGCCGCAATCCTTCTGCTCATCCTGTCGGGCATGCTGCTTTCCTTTGCAGCCAGTCCTTCCGTCGCGGAGCGCATAGGCGCCGACCCATTCCATTTTATCAAACGTCACGCGATCTATCTGTTCCCGGCATTGTGCGTTTTATTCGCTACTTCCTTCCTTACGCCCAAGCAGGTACGACGTGTGAGCCTGCTGGTATTGGGTGTCGCGATCCTGCTGATGATTGCCACCTTGTTCGTCGGTACCGAAGTAAAGGGTTCGCGCAGATGGCTTTCAATTCTCGGATTTACCCTGCAACCATCGGAATTCATGAAGCCGGGATTTGTGATCATCACGGCCTGGCTGTTCGCAGAGAATTCGAGGCGGCCCGACATTCCCGGTAATCTATTTTCGATCATCCTGTTTGCGATTGTTGCTGCGCTCCTGGTTGCGCAGCCTGATTTCGGTCAGACATTGCTTATTGCGGTTGTGTGGGGTGCGCTCTTCTTTATGGCAGGCATGCCCTGGTTGTGGATCATTGCGCTGGGTCTGATCGGGGTTGGCGGATTGGTCGCAGCCTATATGTTCTTTCCGCATGTCGCGGGGCGTATTGATCGTTTTGTCACGGGTGAGGGTGACAATTTCCAGGTCGAAACCGCTCGAGAAGCGATCATCAATGGTGGCTGGTTAGGGCAGGGTCCTGGTGAGGGTACGGTCAAAAGGATCATTCCCGACAGCCATGCAGATTTTCCGTTTGCGGTTGCCGCCGAGGAATTCGGAATTTTGGCCTGCCTGCTTCTAGTTGCGATCTTTGCGTTTATCGTTATCCGTGGTCTGAACCATGCACTATACGAGAAGGATTCCTATGTCCGTCATGCGACGAGCGGATTGGTGACTTTGTTTGCCATGCAATCGATCATCAACATGATGGTCAATCTGCAGTTGATGCCGGCAAAGGGCATGACCCTGCCATTCATTTCCTATGGCGGTTCGTCCTTGATCTCGATGGGATTTGCAATGGGTGCGCTGCTTGCTCTGACCCGGCAGCGGCCAGAGACCCGGCGGCTGGCGCCTTACGGATTTTCGGTTCGCAACTACACACCGGCAGAGTGAAGCAAGATGGAGCGTGGCGTTGTCCTACTTTGCGCAGGCGGTACGGGCGGTCATCTGTTTCCGGCTGAAGCGCTGGCGCATGAACTTGTTGGACGGGGTTACGAGGTACATCTGGCAACGGATGAACGTGCCGACCGTTATGCGGGCAAATTCCCGGCGAAGGACATTCACATTATCCGGTCGGCCACGCCGAGCGGCAAGAACCCGATCGCGATTTCAAAAGCGTTTTGGACCTTGTGGCAGGGCTATCGGCAATCGCGCGAACTGATCAAAGAGCTTTCGCCGGCGGCGGTGGTCGGATTTGGCGGTTATCCCACCTTGCCGCCGGTAATTGCCGCCCAGCGGATGAAGCTACCGACGCTATTGCATGACGCCAATGCAATCATCGGCAGGGCAAACCGGCTGCTTGCAAAAAATGCCGACATGGTGGCAATGGGCTTCGCGACAACGTCAGGGACGGCAATTGCCGGCATACCCGTGATCATCACCGGCAACCCCGTTCGGCCAGCTGTGCTGGAAGCAGCGAAAATGCCCTATAATCGTCGCGATATGGATGACCCCTTTGACCTGCTGATCTTTGGTGGCAGCCAGGGCGCGCAATTCTTCAGCCAGATCATGCCGAAGACGATTGATCTTCTTGATCCGGCCAAGAAGAAAAAACTGCGGATCGTTCATCAGGCGCGACCAGAAGACCAGGCTGGTGTGGAAGACTATTACAAGCAAAACAACATCACTGCCGAGGTAGCGCCCTTCTTCAGCGACATGCCGGAAAAAATTGCAAGGGCTGATCTGGTGATCTGCCGCGCCGGGGCGTCATCGGTCTCCGAACTTTCCGTGATTGGCAGGCCATCCATTCTTGTACCGTTTCCCTTTGCGCTTGATCATGATCAGGCGATGAACGCCCAGACGGTGGCCAGTTCGGGCGGGGCGTGGATTTGTGAACAAGCGGAATTGTCGGCTGAAAAGCTGGCTGAGCGGTTGAAAAATGCCATGGATGATCCCGAAGGGCTTGCTTTGGCGGCGGAAAAAGCGAAAAAGACCGGGAAAATGGATGCCGCTGCTGGTCTTGCTGATTGCGTAGAGCAAATTATCACCCGCCGCGACACCAACACTGCAGATTAAACATCAGGACACCGCTTAAATGAAAATGCCGGAATCCATTGGCCTTGTGCATTTTATCGGAATTGGCGGTATCGGCATGAGCGGTATTGCCGAAGTCCTGCATAATCTTGGCTATCAGGTTCAAGGGTCGGACCAAAATGACGGCGCAAATGTACAGCGTTTGCGCGACAGGGGCATATCGGTCGCAATCGGGCACCGAGCAGAAAATATCGGCGAAGCCGAAGTTGTCGTCGCATCGAGTGCGATCCCACAGACCAATCCCGAGCGGATTGAAGCGCATGAACGTAATCTGCCGATCGTACGCCGCGCCGAGATGCTGGCCGAGTTGATGCGGTTCCGAAAGGCCATAGCCATAGGCGGGACCCACGGGAAGACCACCACAACCTCAATGGTCGGCACACTGCTTGATGCTGCCGGTATGGATCCGACGGTAATCAATGGCGGGATTATCAATGCCTATGGTACCAATGCCCGGATTGGTGAGGGCGACTGGATGGTCGTTGAAGCGGACGAATCCGATGGCACCTTCCTGAAACTGCCTGCCGATATTGCGGTGGTCACAAACATGGATCCCGAACATCTCGATCACTATGGCAGTTTCGAAAAGGTGCGTGAAGCCTTTGCCGCCTTTGTTGAAAACGTCCCGTTTTACGGTTTTGGCGTCATGTGCCTGGATCATCCCGAGGTGCAGGCGCTTGTCGCAAAGATTTCCGATCGGCGGATTGTGACCTATGGCGAAAACCCTCAGGCCGATGTTCGGTTCCTGGACGTAAGAACCGAAGGACAATCGAGCCATTTCAGCGTGTTGATCCGGGATCGCAAATCCGGCGTGGTGCACAAGATCAGCGATCTCGAACTGCCGATGCCGGGTCTTTACAATGTTTCGAATGCCACGGCGGCGATCGCGGTCGTGCATCAACTTGGTGCCAAAGATGACGACATTCGTACCGGTCTTTCCTCCTTTGGCGGGGTCAAGCGCCGTTTTACGCCGACCGGAACCTGGAATGGTGTTCAGATATTTGATGATTACGGTCATCACCCGGTAGAGATCCGTGCTGCACTCTCGGCGGCACGTGCAGCGGCAGCAGATGGCAGAGTAATCGCGGTCAAGCAACCGCATAGATACACCCGGCTAAATGACCTGTTCGATGATTTCTGTGCCTGTTTCAATGATGCGGATTCGGTAATCATTGCGCCTGTCTATCCAGCAGGCGAAGACCCTTTGCCCGGTGTGGATGCCGAAGCGCTGGTTACAGGATTGAAATCCTCAGGCCATCAGGATGCTCGTGCCATATCCGGCCCGCGGGATATTGCGCCGATTATTGCCGAAATGGCGGGACCGGGCGATCTTGTGCTGTTCCTGGGAGCAGGGAACATCACACAATGGGCCTATGCGCTTCCCGATGAGCTGGAAGCACTCAGGCCTATGGACAAATAGGCAAGCGATGTCGGGACAGGAACTCCACGACCGGCTGGCGCCATTGATCGGTGATATCCGGGGCAGACTCTCAGTTGACGCCGCGATGAGCAGGTTAACCTGGTTCCAGGTAGGCGGTCCGGCAGACATTCTTTTCCAGCCGGCGGACCGGGATGATCTGGCAGCATTTCTTGCGGTGCTGCCGGAAGATGTTCCGATCATGGTCATTGGTGTCGGTTCCAATCTGCTGGTTCGTGATGGTGGTATCCGGGGCGTTGTCATTCGCTTATCGGCAAAGGGATTTGGTTTTGTCGAACGGGTTGGCGAGAAGCAAATCCTTGCCGGAGCCGCGGTGCCCGACAAAAAGCTTGCTGCCTTCGCGCTTGAGGAGGGGATAGGCGGGTTCGAGTTCTACCATGGTATTCCGGGCGCGATTGGTGGCGCATTGCGCATGAACGCCGGTGCCAACGGGACTGAAACCACCCAGCGCGTGGTTGAGGTTCATGGTGTGGATCGCAGCGGGAAAATCCACACGCTCAGCCATTCGAACATGGGTTACACCTACCGGCACAGTGCTGCGCCGGATGACATGATTTTCACGTCGGCACTGTTCGAGGGCGAGATCGTCGATCGTGGGAAGATCGAAGCGGCAATGGCGGAAGTTCAAAGTCACCGGGAGACGGTTCAGCCGATCCGCGAAAAGACGGGTGGTTCGACCTTCAAAAACCCACCGGGAACCTCTGCCTGGAGAGAAGTTGATGCCGCCGGTATGCGCGGCCATCTGGTCGGTGGGGCGCAGATGAGCCCGATGCATTGCAATTTCATGATCAATACCGGCGAAGCAACCGCTTACGATCTCGAACTTCTCGGCGAGACTGTGCGTAAGAAGGTTTTGGCGAATTCCGGTGTTCGTCTCGACTGGGAAATCAAGCGAATTGGCGAATTCGAACCCGGAAAAGAGGTCGAATCCGGCGTAAATTGAGCAAAATTTCGCTTGACCGGCTCTGCGAACATCTCCATCAACGATTGTTTGGCATTGTCTAGGATGCCGCACTTATTTCGAGCCGATTATGGAAACGACCCAAAAGGCGCTGCCACAGCTGAAAAGCTGGCGCGACCACATTGCTGCTGTTTTGAAGCTCGGGCTACCGCTGGTAGGCGCGCAGCTGTCGCAGGTCATTATCGGGACGACCGACACCGTGATGATCGGCTGGCTCGGCGCGCGTGAATTGGCAGCGGGCACGTTGGGGGCGCATTCATTCTTTTTCGTCTTGATGCTGGGTGCCGGATTTTCCATTGCCGCGATGACCACGATTGCGCAATCCGCCGGCAGCGATGACGAGCGGGGTGTCCGGCGATCTGCTCGAATGAGCCTGTGGATTGCCACGGCCTATTCCGTCATCATGATGATACCGCTGTGGAATCTCGACAAGATCCTGGTTCTGCTGGGTCAGGAACCCGATATCTCGCAGATGGCCAGTGGATATATGGCGATTGTGCAATGGTCTCTTTTCCCGGCGCTTTATGTCATGTCGCTGCGCTCCTTCCTGTCGGCGCTCGAGCATACGCGGATTGTCCTGGTGGCAGTTCTGATCGCGGCACTTGCCAATGGATTGCTCAACTATGCCTTGATCTTCGGCAATTGGGGCGCTCCAAGACTGGAGCTGGAAGGAGCTGCGATTGCTTCACTGTTGGGAACGCTGGTCTCATTTGCGATCATGTTCGGCTACTGCCTGATCGTACGTGATGTCGGCAAATACGAAATCCATGTACGAATATGGCGGGCAGACTGGCCGGCATTTCGTGAGTTATTGAGTCTCGGCTGGCCGGTTTCCCTCACCTTGATCGCTGAAGTCGGCCTGTTTACCGCTTCATCCGTGATGATGGGCTGGCTCGGCGCGATCGCGCTGGCCGCACATGGCATTGCGTTGCAGCTCGCATCTGCAGTGTTCATGATCCCGCTC